>JAKDLE010000567.1 GCA_030453005.1 Pseudonocardia sp.
GCCGCGCTCGACGCCGCCGTCGCCTCGGGACACCCGCTCGTCGTCCCCGTCCGGTTCGACCGGGCGGCGCTGGCCCGCGCCTCGGCCACCGTCACCCTGCCGCCGATCTACCGCGCGCTCCTGCGCGGCACCCGCCGCGCCGCCACCAACGACGCGGCCGCCGCCGGGCTCGCCGCGCGGGTGGCGCAGGACCCGCGGGCGGGCGCCCGCCTCCTGCTCGACGAGGTCCGCCGGCACGTCGCCGCCGCGCTCGCGCTGCCGGGGCCCGCGTCCGTCGACCCCGACCGGTCCTTCACCGACATGGGCTTCGACTCGCTGACGGCCGTCGAGCTGCGCAACCGGCTCGCCACGGCCACCGGGGTCCGGCTGCCCAGCACGGTCGTGTTCGACCACCCGAACCCCACCGCGCTCGCCCGGCACCTGCTCGGCGAGCTGGGGGAGGGCCCGGCTGCCCCGCCGGTCCTCGACCCGGCCGCCGAGCTGCCCGTCGAGGACGACCCGGTCGTCGTGGTCTCGATGGCCTGCCGCTACCCGGGCGGGATCGCCTCGCCGGAGGACCTGTGGGAGCTCGTCGCCGCCGGCGGCGACGCGATCGGCCCGTTCCCCGCCGACCGCGGCTGGGACCTGGCCGCGCTCGCCGACGGCGACACCTCGCACACCGCGCACGGCGGCTTCCTGCACGACGCGGGCGACTTCGACCCCGAGCTGTTCGGCATCTCCCCGCGCGAGGCGCTGGCGATGGATCCACAGCAGCGGGTCGTGCTCGAGACCGCCTGGGAGGTGCTGGAACGGGCAGGCGTGACGCTCGCAGACGCGGCCGGCAGCCGCACCGGGGTGTACGTGGGCGCCGTGGCCTCGGGGTACGGGCCGCGGTGGAGCGAGGTGCCCGACGACGTCGCCGGCTACCTCGCCACCGGCGCCGCGACCAGCGTTGTCGCCGGCCGGGTGGCCTACGTGTTCGGGCTCGAGGGCCCGGCGATGACCGTCGACACCGCGTGCTCGTCGTCGCTGGTGGCGCTGCACCTCGCCGCGCAGGCGCTGCGCCGCGGCGAGTGCGACATGGCGCTGGCGGGTGGGGTCACCGTGATGCCCACGCCGGTGCTGTTCGTCGAGTTCTCCCGCCAGGACGGGCTGGCCCGCGACGGGCGCTGCAAGGCCTTCGACGCGGCCGCCGACGGGTTCGGGGCCGCCGAGGGCGCCGGGATGCTCCTGCTGGAGCGGGAGTCCGACGCCCGCCGCCGCGGCCACCGCGTGCTCGCCACCCTGCGCGGCAGCGCCGTCAACTCAGACGGCGCGTCGAACGGGCTGACCGCGCCGAACGGGCCGTCGCAGCAGCGGGTGATCCACGCCGCGCTGCGGGACGCGCGGCTGCGCGGCGGTGATGTCGACGTCGTCGAGGCGCACGGCACGGGCACCGCGCTGGGCGACCCGATCGAGGCGCAGGCCCTCATCGCCTGCTACGGCGGCGCGGACCGGAGCGCGCCGCTGCGCATCGGGTCGCTGAAGTCGAACATCGGCCACACCCAGGCCGCGGCCGGTGTCGCGGGCGTGATCAAGATGATCGAGTCGATGCGGCACGGGTCGCTGCCCGGCACGCTGCACGTCGAGCAGCCGACCGCGCACGTCGACTGGGCCGGGTCCGGTGTCGAGCTCGCCACCGCCGCCGCACCGTGGCCGCGCGGGGCGCGACCCCGCCGGGCCGGGGTCTCGTCGTTCGGCATCAGCGGGACCAACGCGCACGTCATCGTGGAGGAGCCGGCGGGCGAGCCGGCAGCGGCCGCGACCGTGGTCGAGTCCACCGACGAACCGGTGGCGGTGCCGTGGCTGCTCTCCGCTGCCACCGAGCCCGCCCTGCGCACGCTCGCGGCCGACCTGCGGGCCCGGCTCGACGCGTTCGCCGACGCCGGGGTCACCCCCGGTGCGGTCGCGCACGCGCTGGCCGCCTCGCGGTCGGCGCTGGCGCACCGGGCCGTGCTGCCCGTCGCCAGCTTCACCGACGCCGACGACGCCCTCACCGCTCTCGCCGCCGACACTCCTGGCTGGGCCGTCCGCGGCCGCGCCAGTACGCCGGGCCCGCTCGCGATGACGTTCGGCGGCCAGGGCGCCCAGCGCCTCGGCATGGGCGCGGAGCTGGCCGCGGCCCATCCCGTGTTCGCGGCCGCGTTCGACGCGGTCTGCGAGCGGTTCGACCGTGTCCTCGACCGCCCGCTGGCCGGGGTCGTGCACGGCTCCGACGCCGCGCTGCTCGACCGCACGGAGTACGCCCAGCCCGCGCTGTTCGCGTTCGAGGTGGCGCTGCACGCCCTCGTGACGTTCTGGGGGATCCTCCCCGACCTGCTGCTGGGCCACTCCATCGGCGGGATCGCCGCCGCGCACGTCGCCGGCGTGCTCGACCTCGACGACGCCTGCGCCATGGTGGCCGCTCGCGGCCGGCTCATGCAGGCACTGCCCGCCGGGGGCGCGATGTGCGCGCTGGAGGGCACCGAGGACGAGGTGCGCGCGGAGCTCGCCACCTGTGCGTCGGTCGGCGGGCCGGAGCTGGCCGCGGTCAACGGCCCGACGGCCGTCGTCGTGTCCGGCGCCGCGGAGGGCGTGGCCGCACTGGCCGGGCGGTGGCGCGACCGCGGCAGGCGGGTGCGCGAGCTGACCGTCAGCCACGCGTTCCACTCGCGGCTCATGGAGCCGGCCATGGCCGACTTCGCCGAGGTCGTGGCCGGGCTGACGCTCACCGAGCCGCAGGTGCCGGTGGTGTCGGACCTGACCGGGCGCCCCGAGCCGGAGCTGATGACGACCGTCGAGTACTGGGTGCGGCACGCCCGCGAGACCGTCCGGTTCGCCGACGGTGCCGCCCACCTCGTCGCGGCGGGCGCGGAGACCGTGCTGGAGATCGGGCCGACGCCCGTCCTCACCGGCGCCACGACCGACACTGTGCGCGGGATCGACGGCGCGGGCGAGGTCGACGTGCTGGCCGCGCTCGGCGGCTCGGCGGGGGAGCGCGCGGCGCTCGCCACCGCCGTCGCCCGGCTGCACGTGCGCGGCGTGCCCGTCGACTGGAGCGCGATTGTCCCCGCCGTCGACGGTGCGGCGGTCGA
>JAKDLE010000035.1 GCA_030453005.1 Pseudonocardia sp.
GACGACGGGCCCAGGGACGACGGGCCCAGGGACGACGGGCCCAGGGACGACGGGCTCAGGGACGATGGGTTCAGGGACAACGCGGCACCGAGGGCGACGGCGTTCTTGGGGTCGGCGTCCACGGCGACGGGGCGGCCGAGCAGTTCGGAGACGAGCTGGGCCACCAGGGGGATGCGGGAGGACCCGCCGACGAGCAGGACGGCGGAGAGCTGGTCGGAGGTCAGGGCGGCCGACACCACGGCGCGGCGCAGGGCGGAGACGGTCTCCTCGATCCGGGGCCGGATCATCGCCTCGAACTCGCTGCGGTGCAGCCGCACCGAACCCCGCCCACCGGGCAGCAGCACCGGGATCGACACCTCGGTGTCGGAGCTCAGCGCCTCCTTCGCCTCGGAGCACTCACGCCGCACGGCCGCGACGGCGGAGAGCACCGCGGGGTCGGAGTCGTCGAGGTCCACGAACGCGTCGGGCATGTTCTCGCGGACGTGGTCGAACACGGCCTGGTCGAAGTCGACGCCGCCGAGTCGGTCGAGTCCCTCCGGGCGACCCACCAGCCCGATTCCGTGGGCGTCCTTGTGTACCACCGCCGCGTCGAACGTGCCGCCACCCAGGTCGTACACCGCGATCGTGGAGCCCGCCTCCAGCCGCTCCGCGGATGCGTACTGCAGCGCGGCGGCCTGCGGCTCGGCCAGGAACGACACCGCAAGCCCCTGCGTCGCGAGCGCAGCGCCGAGCAGGTCGCGCTTGAGCGGGCCCCACGACGCCGGGTGGGTGACCGCGATGCGGGCGGCGGGGCCGCCCTCCCGCTCGCTCACGCGGTCGACGACCCAGCGCACGAGCTGCGCGCAGAGCTCCTGCGGCGACCACGCCACGTCCGCCACGACGAGCGGGGTGGGGTCTCCGACCCGGCGCTTGAACTCCCGCACCACCCGGGAGGGGTCGGTGAGCGCCCGGCGCTCGGCGGCCTCCCCGACGAGCACGGCGCCGTCGGCGCCCGCATAGAACACCGTCGGCACGGCACTGGCGCGGTCACCGAGGTCGACGACCTCACCCGGCAGGCCGCCCGGGCGGACGATCGCGGCCGAGGTCCATGTGGTGCCCAGGTCGACGCCGAGCAGGTAGGTCATCTCGATCCCTCGCCGTGCTCGCGCATCGTCACCCGTCTTCGCCGAACCTCACCCTCCGTGGGCAGAGGACACCGTATCGACCCCCGTCCGTCCGGGACGGGCACCCCCGGTGGCTGCGTGTCGGCTACAGGCGGTGCTGAAGGGCCTCCGCCGCGGCGAGCAGGTCGGCGGCCCAGCGCACACCGGGCCGTCGTCCGATCCGGTCGACCGGGCCGGAGACCGACACGGCCGCGACGACCTGGCCTCCCGAGTCGCGCACCGGCGCCGACACGCTCGCGACACCCGACGCGCGCTCGGCCACGCTCTGCGCCCAGCCGCGGCGTCGTACGTCGAGCAGGACCCGCTCGGTGAACGTGGCATCCGACAGCACGGCGCGCTGGATCGCGGGCTCGGCCCACGCGGCGAGCACCTTGGCGCCCGACCCCGCGGTCATCGGCATCCGGGCGCCCACGGGCACCGTGTCGCGCAGCCCGCTGGCGGGCTCCGCGGTGGCCACGCAGACGCGGTGGCTGCCGTCGCGCCGGTAGAGCTGGACGCTCTCCCCGGTGATGTCGCGCAGCCGGGGGAGGACGGCGGCCGCGGCCTCCAGGAGTGGGTCGGCGCCGCCCGCGGCCAGCTCGGCGAGGGTGGGTCCGGGGCTCCACCGTCCGTCGGACCCGCGGTGCAACAGGCCGTGCACCTCCAGCCCGACGGCGAGGCGGTGGGCGGTGGCGCGGGGGAGTCCGGTGCGCTCGCACAGCTCCGCCAGCCCACACGGTTCCGTCGCCGCGGCCCGGAGGACACCCACGGCCTTGTCGAGTACCCCGATGCCGCTATGCTGTCTCACACCTCGATACTAGCGTCCCAATCAATGGGAGATACACATGGCGCGCACACTGGCCGAGAAGGTGTGGGACCTGCACCTCGTCCGCAGTGGCAAGAAGGGTGGACAGAGCGGTGACGAGCCCGACCTGCTCTACATCGACCTCCACCTCGTGCACGAGGTCACCAGCCCGCAGGCCTTCGACGGGCTACGGCTCGCGGGCCGTCCCGTGCGTCGGCCCGACCTCACCCTCGCCACCGAGGACCACAACGTCCCGACGAAGGACGTCGAGCTCCCGATCTCCGACCCGGTGTCGCGCACGCAGGTGGAGACGCTGCGCCGCAACTGCGCCGAGTTCGGCGTGCCGCTCTACCCGATGAACCACGCCGAGCAGGGCATCGTGCACGTCGTCGGCCCGCAGCTCGGGCTCACCCAGCCGGGCACGACGGTGGTGTGCGGCGACAGCCACACCTCCACGCACGGCGCGTTCGGCGCGATGGCGTTCGGCATCGGCACCTCCGAGGTGGAGCACGTGCTCGCCACGCAGACCCTGCCGCTGCGGCGCTTCAAGACCATGTCGATCACCGTGAACAGCGCCGACGGCACGCTGCGGCCGGGCGTCACCAGCAAGGACGTCGTGCTGGCGATCATCGCGCAGATCGGCACCGGCGGCGGGCAGGGCTACGTGCTCGAGTACCGCGGCAACGTCATCGAGAACCTCTCGATGGAGGCCCGGATGACGATCTGCAACATGTCGATCGAGGCGGGCGCCCGCGCGGGCATGATCGCCCCCGACGACACCACGTTCGCCTACCTGCAGGGCCGCGACCGCGCGCCGAAGGGGACGCAGTGGGACGAGGCCGTGGCCGCCTGGCGCGAGCTGCGCTCCGACGACGACGCCGTCTTCGACGCCGAGGTGCAGATCGACGGCGACACGCTCACCCCGTTCGTCACCTGGGGCACCAACCCGGGGCAGGGCCTGCCGCTCGGTGAACGCGTGCCGGACCCGGCGCAGATCGTCGACGAGAACGCGCGCGTCTCCGCGGAGAAGGCGTTGACCTACATGGGCCTCACGGCGGGCATGCCGCTGCGCGAGGTGGCGGTCGACACGGTGTTCGTCGGCTCGTGCACCAACGGCCGCATCGAGGACCTGCGCGCCGCCGCCGACGTCATCAAGGGCCGCACGGTCGCCGACGGCGTCCGCATGCTCGTGGTACCCGGTTCCATGCGGGTGCGGTTCCAGGCCGAGGACGAGGGCCTCGACGACGTCTTCACGGCCGCGGGCGCCGAGTGGCGCTCGGCAGGCTGCTCGATGTGTCTGGGGATGAACCCCGACCAGCTCGCCCCCGGCGAGCGCGCCGCGTCGACGTCGAACCGCAACTTCGAGGGCCGCCAGGGCAAGGGCGGCCGCACCCACCTCGTGTCGCCGCTCGTCGCCGCCGCGACGGCCGTGCGCGGCACCCTGTCGTCACCGGAGGACCTGCTCTGATGGATGCCTTCTCCACCCACACGGGCATCGGCGTGCCGCTGCGCCGGTCCAACGTGGACACCGACCAGATCATCCCGGCCGTCTACCTCAAGCGCGTCACGCGCACCGGGTTCGAGGACGGCCTGTTCTCGGCCTGGCGCAACGACCCGTCCTTCGTCCTCAACCAGGAGCCCTTCGACCGCGGGTCGGTGCTGGTCGCCGGCTCCGACTTCGGCACCGGATCCTCGCGGGAGCACGCCGTCTGGGCCCTGATGAACTACGGCTTCCGCGTGGTGATCTCCTCGCGCTTCGCCGACATCTTCCGCGGCAACTCGGCGAAGGCCGGGCTGCTCGCCGCGGAGGTCGCCCAGCCCGACGTCGAGCTGCTGTGGAAGCTGTTGGAGAACCAGCCGGGCACCGAGATCACCGTCGACCTCACGGAGAAGACCGTGCAGGCGGCCGACCTCACCGTGCCGTTCGAGATCGACGACTACACCCGCTGGCGGCTGCTGGAGGGCCTCGACGACATCGGCCTGACCCTGCGCCACGAGGCGGATGTGACGGCGTTCGAGGCGGCCCGCCCGGCCCGGCTGCCGGTCACGACCTGACCGATCAGGTGTGGTCGATCTCTTCGCGAGCGATGCGACGGGCGATCCGCTCGACGTCGGCGGCGGTCAGCGACTCGGCGCGGTGTTCGGTGGCCTGTCGCAGTAGCCGCCGCACGAGCGCGGAGGTGGGGATGTGATCGGCGGCCGCCAACTCGCGGAGCCGCTCATCGAGCCGGCGATCGATGCGCAGGTGCAGGGGAACGTCGAGAGCGGTGGCGTTCTCAGCGGCTTCGACCTCCGCGGCTTCGGCCTCCTCCTGGGCTACCTCGGCTCGGATGGCCACGTGCCGCGCGCGCCGAGCGGCCCGGACGTCGTCGGGGGTGTCGGTCATGATCTCGTCTCCTTGTTCTCTTCCATGCGGTGACGCCGGAGCCGTCGTAGGGGTCGACGATGACGGTCAACACGAACCCTGCTCCGGGCGAGTAGCCGACCACCCGGGTGTAGCCCGCCCGGCTCCTCGGGTCCGGATCCCGCACCAGTCGATGCGGATCCCCGGCTGCTTCAAGCGTCCAGGCCTGCTCGATCGCTGGCTCCCGGGTAGCGGGCTGATCGGCTACGGATGTGCTCGCCGTCCTCCTCGTCCCACCACAGCTGCCCGGTCACGACACGACTGTAGCGCGTTGCGCTACAGCGGCATGGTGGAGTCGAGACACCGGGCGTCGGCGGCGAACCGCAACTTCGACGGCCTCGGATACTCGGCGTAGGCCGGGCTGCTCGCGGCGGAGGTCGCCCAGCCCGACGTCGAGCTGCTGTGGAAGCTGTTGGAGAACCAGCCGGGCACCGAGATCATGCCCGCCCGGCCCGGCTGCCGGTCACGACGTAGCGCTTGCGCTACCGGATAGCTATTCTCGGTCCGGTGGCCGAGGTGATCCGGCAGTCCGAACTGCGGAACAACACGCCGAGGTCATGCGCCGCGTGACCGACGGGGAGTCCTTCACGGTGACGGTGCACGGGCGGGCGATGGCCGACCTGGTGCCGCATCGGCGCGGACGCGCAGACAGGTCGCGTCTGGCGTCCGCGAAGCACGTCGACGAGCTGTTCGCGGCGGCGGGGCCCGGACCTGACCCCGACCGGTGGGTACGCGACACGGCCGAGGCCGATCGACTCTTCCGGGACGACCTGCCGGTCGATCCGTGGGAGCGGGGTCCGGGGCGGTGACCGAGCCGGCCGTCCGTCAGGTGCTCCTCGACACCTCGGTGGTGATCGCACCGCCCAGCGCAGGGCTGGCCTCGATCGCCGATGTCGTCGCCGTCAGCGCGATCAGTGTCGCGGAGCTCGAGTACGGCGTCGACGCCACCGACGACCTGGTGGAGCGGCAGCGGCGCCGGAGGCGGTTGAGCGTCATCGTCGAGGAGATCGAGGTCATCATCCCGTTCGACGAGGCGGTGGCGGAGTCCTACGGGCTGCTCGCCAACCTGGTGCGCGCGGCCGGGGGTGACACCCGCGGCCCGGGAGGTTCGATCTCCTGATGGCGGCGACGGCCGAACGCCACCGGCTCAGCCTCGCGACGCGCAACGCGGGGGACTTCCGGCATCTGAATCGGGTTATCGAGGTCATCGAGGTGCGCTGATCCCGGTGGGCGCCTGCCGTCCACCTGCGATGTCCTTTTCGCCCCCGGCGAGCGCGCCGCGTCGACGTCGAACCGCAACTTCGAGGGCCGCCAGGGCAAGGGCGGCCGCACCCACCTCGTGTCGCCGCTCGTCGCCGCCGCGACGGCCGTCCGGGGCACCCTGAGCTCACCGGAGGACCTGCTCTGATGGATGCCTTCTCCACCCACGCCGGCATCGGCGTACAGCTACGCCGGTCCAATGTGGACATCGACCAGATCATCCCGGCCGTCTACCTCAAGCGCGTCACCCGCACCGGATTCGAGGACGGCCTGTTCTCGGCCTGGCGCAACGACCCGTTGTTCGTTCTCAACCAGGAGCCCCTTCGACCGCCAAGCTAGGCCGATCGGCGTGATCGCGGCGAGGGCGGGTCGGCGTCCTTGCTGGCGGGCGGCGGCGCGAGCGTCGGCTACGACGTGTTCGACGGCCGCGGTGCTGCGAACCGGCTGGCGCTCCTCCTCGACGCCCGGGGGACGCTCCTGCCGGGGGCACGAGCCGGACGCCGAGACGGTGCGTGGGCACACCTGCCGCTGTCCACCGCCCCGCGATTCCAGCTCGACGGCCGGGTGGTGCTCGACGGCGACGCGGCGGCGCTGGTCAACCCGCTCACCGGCGAGGCATCTACGACGCGGTCGCCTCCAGCGTGCTCGCCGGCGGCGTGTCGGTCGTCATGCCGCCACTTCCGGCGTTGTGAGCGGGGGCGTTCGTCGCGGTGGGGGCCGTGGCGGCCCGCTGCTCACCCGGCAGGTCCGGCTGCCTCTCAAGACGCGGATCACCGCCAACCAGCGCTTGCTGGTGGCCCCACCACCCACCGGCTCCACTGACGATCATTGCCGGGCGCGCTTGATCACAGATCGAGGACGAATCGCAAGGCCTGGTCGATGACGCGCATCTGGTCCGGGGCGACCATCCCTCGGCGGGAGGACAACCGGTTGGTCGAGATCACGCGCAGCTGGTCGCAGCGGGCGTATGTCATACGGCCCAGCCCGCTGCTTCCCGGTTCGACCTCGACATGGCTACGCAGGCCGTAGGCGGTGGACGTGACCGGCACGATCATGACCAGTTGGCCGGGACCGTTGTTCACGATATCGACCGAGACCACCACGGCCGGCCGCGGGAAGGCCGGCTCGTGACCGACCGGCTGGCCCAGGTCGACGTCGTAGACCTCCCCGCGCCAGATCACGCGAAGGTGTCCCACTCCTGTCGCTCGGCCAGGTACTGCTCCCAACGCTCGGGGTCCTCGCGCAGCCGCTGGTAGTCCTGGCCAAGACCCCGTAGGAACTCCTGGCGCTCCAAGGCGTCGATGGCCGCGTGCAGCACGTCGATGACCGTGGTCTGTCGGGCATTGGCGAGGGATTGAAGACGCTCGGAGTCCGGTCGGCGAACCCGAACGGTGGTGGTGTCTGATGAAGCCATACCCCGAGTGTAGACGAAATGTAGACGTCGACGACCCCTACGAGGTGGCCCAGGGCGTCCGCAGTTCCGCTCGCTGGACTGGAAACGCCTGGCGTCGACGGCTGGCACTCCGCTGGTCGTCGACACGCGCAACCTGCTCGACCCCGACGTCGTCGCCCGCGCCTGCTTCACCTACGCGGGCATCGGTCGGCGGGTACGGGCTCGTCGCGACGTCTGATGCGGGGAACTCAACGGTAGCCCTGCCAGGTGATGTCCGCGGGTTCTCCGATCGAGCGGATGCTGCGTCAGCGGCTGCGGCGTGAGCGCCCGCAGGCGTCCCCCCCTGCGAGATCGACCCCGAGATCGCCGAGTGGTTGCTGCGACGGCCGGGCGCCCCATCCCGGGCTGGCGAGCGCTCGCATGCGGGTGAACCGCGTCCAACCTGGACGGGATGCAGACTCGGTAGGCCCTCGTCGGCGGGTTCGCGGTCTCGGTACGCACGGAACCCCGGTTCACCCGCGACGTCGTCGACGACGACAAGTAGGCCGAGTGGCTCGTCTCGTCGATGACGCGCGTATCGGCTACCGCCTCGACGGGATCGTCGAACAGGACGCCGTGGGTCGGCTCGCCACGGCGCGGATGATCGCTTCCGGGGACGTGGCCCTCGGGGTCGTGGTCGACATCCACTTCGCGACCGCCGGCATCGAGGCCGAGATCGTGGCGGCCGCGGAGGTTCACGAGGTGCTTCCGGACCTGTGGATGCCGGTGGCCACCGCCGGTCATCTCGTCGCCCTGAAGCTGTTCGCCCGCGACGACGAGACCCGGCCCCAGGACGCGGCGGACCTCCGGGCGCTGCAGTGCGGCCTCGACGCCGTCGATCACCGGATGGTGCGCGCCGCGGTGGGGTTGATCGTCGAAGCGGGGGTTCGCGCGCGATCGACCGCTGGTCGCCCTCGCCGAGGAATACCTGGCCCGTTGACCCGGCTCGGCCGCTCGGTGGGCGCGAACGGTCATGGATCGTCAGGCGGGCTTTGCCTGCGCGTCGGTCGACAGACGACGGCGCACCTGCGGGGAGTGGGCGTCTTCGGACGGGGACGGTCGACCGACACGATCCGGCACGGGCCACTCCACGTAGGGGCCGGCATCGATGGCGTTGTCGGCGGAGCCGTGAGGACCTCCGGCCGGTGCAGGGTGCGCCGAAGTCGCCCGGTCACGTTCTCGCGGCGCGGTACCGTGATGGCGTGGGCACCGCCCGCACGTTGACCGCCGCCGTGGCCAAGGACGACGGATGGTAGGTCGCTCGCTGTCTGGAGGTCGAGGTGGCCAGCCAGGGCGAGACCGTGGACGAAGCGTTGGCGAACCTGCGCGAGGCACTCGAACTGTTCTTCGAGGACGACGAGGTGCCGGCAGCGTTCGACCACCCGCTCGTGACGTCGATCGAGATCCGCATCCCTGCTCTGCCTCAGGTCTCCGGCTGGCAGGTCGTCCGTGCGGCCAGTCGGTGAGGGCGGCTCAGCACGCCTCGCAACGGCCCGCACCTCAGGCGCCACGCCTGCATCGCGGGGCGATCATCGCAACGCTCACTCGTCTGGTCGTCGACCTCGCTCGGCCGCTTCGTACCGCTCCCGCGCGGCGCAGCGGTCGCCACGAGACATGGCATCGCTGGATCGTCAGGCGGACCTGCGAGCGTTGACGTAGGCCGCGAGAGCGTCACGAGCGAGTTGCGAGAGGGTCTTGCCTTCGCGAGCTGCGAGTTCCGCAGCCTCCGCCCGCGTGTCGGCCGGCAGGCGGAAGCGGACCTGCGGGGAGTCGCCTGCTTCGGACAGTGAGGGCCGACCGACCCGCGCCGGTGCAAGCTGCTCCACGTCGTAGCCGACTTCGGCCTCGCGGCTGAGTCGGTCGATGTACTCGGCGTCGATCGGGATGCCCCTGGTGTCGTGGAGCAGTTCGTCGACGGTCGGGTCGTAGTCGGCGTCGTCGGGAGTTTCGGCGGTCATTCGATCGTCGCCTCCTTCGCGGCGTCGTAGACGGAACGGTACTTGGCGCGCAGATCCATGGCATGTATGACGAGCTCGCCGTCCTCGATCGGGACGGTCAGCACCTCCAGTGCACGGCCGGTCTCGTCGTCACCGAGGTAGAGGGTGCGGTCGTCGTCTTGGTCCTCCTCCGCCGGGACCTGGAAAGCGATGATCGAATGCTCGATCACGTGTCGAACGCGGGCCTTGCCGACCTTGTGCTTTCGCGCGGCCTGGCTGAACCTGAGCAGCACACTACATAACGTACCACGATATTGATAGTGAGCGCGTTGACTCATCAAGAATGCGCGCGTAGGTGGGGCGTCGGCGATCGCGTCGAGCACGGCGTGCCGGTCGGGATGGTCGGTGCGGGAGATCTCCGCGACCATCCGCACCAGCTCGGGCACCCGCTGGCCCTCGAACGACTCCTCGACGAAGCCCGCCCCGGCCAGCGCGCTGAGCTGGTCGACGTCGCCGAGCATGGACTCGCGCATGACCTCCTCCGTCGGCTCGATAGCATCGACGCCCAGCAGCCACCCGGTGGCGAGCGAGCCGGGGATCCCGCCGGCCGCCCGGAGGCGCAGCGCCGCGGCCGTTCCGTGCTCGCCGAGACGTTCGAGCGTGGCCAGCGCCCACATCCGCAGGCCGGGATCGGGCGCGGTCCGCACCGTGTCCTCGACCTCCGCCGCGGCCCTCTCCACGCCGCGATGGGCGACCCACCCGGGCGGCTCGGCGTCGGCGATCTCGGGGCTCGCGTGACCAGCCGGTCGAACAGCTCGGCCAGCGGGGCGGCGGCGAGCTCGCCGACCACGGGAGCTGGCACGCCCCGCTCCACCAGCCACCGGTTCATGGCCCACAGGCCGATCGCGGTGAGCGCGGCGACGGTCGGCATCTCCACCGGCACGGGGTTCGCCGCCTGCGGTGTCGAGGCTCAACGTCAGCGGCTCGAACATGTCCGGCCAGCGATGCCGAAGCGGGTGCATGCGCTCGGCGTCGCTGCGCCCGCGCGCTCGCCGCCGACCGGACGCGCTGGTGGCGGGCGAGGATGCCGCCGGTTCCGGAACATCGCGACCGTGCACGGAGGCGAGGGGGCCGGGCGCTGGTCGCCGTCGCAGGCCCTCGCGCTGGAGCATGAACCGGCTCGTCCACTCCGCGACGCGATGATCAGGGCCCGGGAGAGGGCGGTGAGGCCGCGGCGGATCAGCAGCGGCCGCCGATAGCCTTTCGGCGTCGCACCCCGAAAGTTCGGCGACGGCGGCGACGAACTGCCGCAGGCCGTCGGGATCGGCGAGGCGGGCCAGCACGACGTCGTCGTCGATGGCCGTGTAATCCTCGACGAGGACGTTGCGGAACCCGGTCGCCCGTCGCATCCGTGCGGCGAGGTCCTCGGTCAGCACGGCATGGGCGCCGAGCAGGCGCAGCGCGTCGCCGTTGTCCCGGGGCGGCCCCCAGCCCTGCGTCGCGCAGACGTGGTGGGCCACGTCGATGCACGCTTCGACGGCCGTGACGAACGTGTACTTGACGCCCGCAACCAGAGCGCGGGTCGCCACGGCGGGTGGCATCGGCGGCCGACTCCGCACGGAGGACCGCGAGATCGTCACTGACCGAGCGGAGCAGGCGCAGGACGCGCACCTCATCGACCACGGAGCACGCTCTCGGCGAACTCCCGGTGGCTGCGTTCGAGGCGGGGCTGCTCGTCCGCGTAGATCTTGCGCGTCATGGCCATTCAGCGGATGCGGGCGGGCGGGTCGTCGTCGAACAGGACCGTGCCGTGCTGCGCGACCCGGCCCGCCAGCTCGAGCGGGGCGGTGTTGAGGACGAGGAGGTCGACGCCGGGCGGCAGGAGCACCTCGAAGGACGCTGGCGGGGCCGTCGGCCACCAGGCGGCGACGTCGACGTCGGAGGCGGGGCGGTGCGTCCCGGCGGCCCGGCTGCCGTGCAGCAGCGCGAAGCGCGCGCTGGCACCGCGCAGTACCGCACTCGTCTCGGCGAGCAGGTCGTCGGTCACGTCGGCATTTTGGCACGGGCCGGATCACGATCACCGAGGCCCGATGCGCTTTCCGAGCTCACAGCTCAGCGCCAACCGGGTGTGACGGAGACGCTGGTCAGCCGCCTCGCGTGCTATGGCGGGCGGGTTCCCCGAGGCGGTGTCGCGTCGTGGGGCGCAACCGCGTTCGTCGAGACCGTGATCGAGCGCGAGGCACCCGGCTTCTCCGCGTCCCCGCGGACGGGAGATCTGCCCCGCCTGCTCCGGTTGGTCGCCGCCCACCGGCTCAGCCTCGCGACGCGCAACGCCGGGGACTTCCGGCATCTGGACCGCGTTCTCGACGTGATCGAGGTGCGGTGATCGTCGTGCGGAGGCGGGTTCGTTGTCCCGCAACGGGTTTCTCGGCGCGTGTTGCTGGCGCGACGCACTGACCAGCCTCTACGGTCGCGCTCATGAACAAGACGCAGCTCGTGGACGCGCTCGTGGCCCGCACCGGCGACCGGAGGACCGCGACCACCGTGGTCGACGGCCTGCTGGAGACCATCGTCGACACGGTGAAGGGCGGGGACTCGGTGTCGATCACCGGGTTCGGGGTGTTCGAACCCCGCGCCCGCGCCGCCCGCACGGCGCGCAACCCGCGCACGGGCGAGGCGGTGCAG
>JAKDLE010000568.1 GCA_030453005.1 Pseudonocardia sp.
CGGGGACGAGCACTGGACGAGCCCGCCGTTCGAGCCCACCGAGCGCGGCGGCAGGCTCTACGGGCGCGGCGCGGCCGACGACAAGGCCGGCGTGCTGACGCACCTCGCCGTGCTCTGCGCCTACCGGGACATGCCGGGGGGCCGCCCGCCCGTGGGCGTCACGCTGTTCGTCGAGGGTGAGGAGGAGTCCGGCTCCCCGACGCTGCCCGCGCTGCTGCGCGAGCACCACGAGGCGCTGGCCTGCGACGTGATCGTCATCGCCGACGCCGCCAACCCCGCCGTCGACGTCCCCGCGCTGACGACGAGCCTGCGCGGCCTCGTCGACGTCACCGTGGAGGTCTCGATGTTGGAGCGCCCCGTGCACTCCGGGGTGTACGGCGGCCCGGTCGGCGACGCGCTCACCGCGCTGTGCCGCACGCTGAGCTGCCTGCACGACGAGCACGGCGAGGTCGCGGTGCCCGGCCTGGTCCACGGCACCTCGGACGCCCCCGAGTTCGACGAGGCGACCTTCCGCTCCGACGTCGGCCTGCTCGACGGGGTCGAGCTGATCGGCTGCGGCACCATCCCCGAACGGTCGTGGAACAAGCCGGCCGCGGCCGTGCTGGGTATCGACGCGCCCGCGGTGGACGAGGCGTCGAACGTGCTCCTCGCGCGGGCGCGGGCGGTGGTGAGCCTGCGTCTGGCCCCCGGCGACGACGCGACCAAGGCCCGCGACGCCCTCGTCGCGCACCTGACGGCGCACGTGCCGTGGGGCGCGCACGTGGAGATCGGCTCGCGGCACGGCGCCGCGGAGCCGTTCAGCATCGACGCCCGCGGCGCCGCCTACGACGCCGCACGGCGCTCGTTCGCGCACGCGTTCGGCAACGACGCCGTCGAGACGGGCATCGGCGGGTCGATCCCGTTCATCGCCGAGTTCGCGCGCACGTTCCCCGGGGCCGCGGTGCTGGTGACCGGCGTCGGTGACCCGGCGAGTCGCTGGCACGGCATCGACGAGAGCCTGGATCTGGGGATGTTCGGCCGCGGGGTGCTCGCCGAGGCGCTGCTGCTCGCCGACCTCGCCCCGTAGGGATCCCGCTCGACGCCGCAGCCGGGTGGGGGCCATCGTGGACGGGTGATCCACGCACGCGGGCTCGCCCGCACCTTCGTGACGCGGCGCGGACCGGTGGAGGCCGTGTCCGCCGTCGACATCGACGTCTCCCCCGGTGAGCTGGTCGGGTTCCTCGGCCCCAACGGCGCGGGCAAGACCACGACGCTCCGGATGCTCACCACGCTGCTCGTCCCCACCGCGGGCACCGCGACGGTCGCGGGCCACGACCTGCTCACCGACCCCGTCGGCGTCCGCCGCGAGATCGGTTACGTGGGCCAGAGCGGTGGCGCCGGGCCGGACTGCCTCGTCGCCGAGGAGCTGATCCTGCAGGGCCGCTTCTACGGGATGACGACCGCCGACTCCTGGGTCCGGGCCGCCGAGCTGATCGCGGACCTCGACCTCGCGGGCGGTGTTCCAGGGCGACCTGTTCACCACCACGGCGCGAGTCACGGTGATCACCGCTGACCCCGCACCCGGTAGCGATCATGAGCCAGCAGGCCACCGGAACCGCGACTGCTCAGCCCTCGGCGAGCTCCGCGGCCGCCAGCCACGCCGTCTCGACCTGCTCGACCTCCGCGTCGACCGTCCGCAGCTCGGCGCCGAGGGTGAGCAGCCGGTCCGGGTCGGTGGCCGACTCGGCGAGCTGGGCGTGCAGCTTCTCCTGCCGTTGCGTGAGCGCCGTCATCCGCCGCTCCAGCTTCTGGGCCTCCTTGCGGGCCGCGCGCTGGTCGGCCGCGCTCATCGCCGACGCCGACGGACGAGGCACCGACGCGGGCGTCGCGGTCGCCGTCAGCCCGTTGACCTGGTCCCCCGCCCGCGCGCGGCGCCGCAGGTACTCCTCGATGCCCCCGGGCAAGTGGGTGATCCTCCCGTCGCCGAACAGCGCCACCACCGTGTCGCAGGCTCGTTCGAGCAGGTACCGGTCGTGGCTGACGACGACGAGCGTGCCCGGCCAGCCGTCGAGCAGGTCCTCCAGGCGGGCGAGGGTGTCGACGTCGAGGTCGTTGGTGGGCTCGTCGAGCAGCAGGACGTTGGGCTCGGCCATGAGCAGGCGGGTGAGCTGCAGACGTCTGCGCTCGCCGCCGGAGAGGTCGCCGACCGGCGTCCACTGCCGCGATGCGGGGAACCCGAGCCGCTCCAGCACCGAGCTCGCCGTGAGCTCCAGCTTGCCGAGCCGCACGTACTTCGCCACCTGCTCGGTGGCCTCGAGCACGCGCATGTTCTCCGGCAGGTCGACGAGCTCCTGGCTCAGTTCGGCGAGCTGCACCGTGGTGCCGGTGACGAGACGCCCACCGTCCAGCGGCCGCTCGCCGGTGAGCGTGCGCAGCAGGGTGGTCTTGCCCGACCCGTTGACGCCGACGATCCCGATCCGGTCGCCCGGCCCGAGCCGCCAGGTGACGTGGTCGAGCAGGGTGCGCCCGGCGATCGTGGCCGTGGCGTCCTCCAGCTCCAGCACCGTCTTGCCGAGCCGGTTGGTGGCGAAGCCCAACAGCTCCACGGTGTTGCGCGGCGGGGGGACATCAGCGATCAGCGCCTCCGCGGCCTCGATGCGGTACCGCGGCTTCGACGTGCGCGCGGGCGGGCCGCGCCGCAGCCAGGCCAGCTCCTTGCGGGCGAGGTTCTGCCGCTTCGCCTCGGCGGAGTCGGCCTGGCGGGTGCGCTCGGCGCGTGCGTAGACCCAGTCGGCGTAGCCGCCCAGGTAGCTCTCGACGCGCCCGCCCGCGACCTCCCAGGTGCGCGTGCACACGGCGTCGAGGAACCAGCGGTCGTGCGTCACGACCACCACGCCGCAGCGCCGCGAGATCAGGTGCTCGGCGAGCCAGGTGATGCCCTCGACGTCGAGGTGGTTGGTGGGCTCGTCGAGCGCGACGAGGTCCCAGTCGTGCACGAGCAGGGCCGCGAGTGCGACGCGTCGCCGCTGTCCACCGGACAGGTCACCGACCCTCGCCTCCCACGGGACGTCCGAGACGAGACCGCCGATGACGTCGCGCACG
>JAKDLE010000569.1 GCA_030453005.1 Pseudonocardia sp.
GGTCTTGCCCGCTGCGGGCCCGGCCGCCTGGGCGCTCCCCCACCGCGTCCGCCTCGAGGAGGCCCGCCTGCGGATGGTCGAGGACGAACTCGCCGCGCGCCTCGCACTCGGAGCGGCAGGCGAAGTGACCGGCGAACTGGAGTCGCTCGTCGCGGTCCATCCGCTCCGCGAGCGGCTGTGGTCACTGCTGATCACCGCGCTGTACCGGGCCGGGCGGCAGTCCGACGCGCTGGCCGCACACCGCAGGGTGACAGTGCTGCTCGCCGACGATCTCGGCGTCGACCCCGGCCCGGAGCTGAGGGCGCTGGAGCGGCAGTTGCTGGCGCACGATCGCGGTCTCGACCCGAAGGCCGCAGTACGGCGTCGTGGGAACGTCCCCGCGCTGACCACGCCGCTCGTCGGGCGCACCGCCAAGCTCGGTGCCCTCCTCGCGGACCTGGACGCCCACCGGCTGGTCACGCTGGCGGGACCGGCCGGCGTGGGCAAGACCCGCCTGGCCATGGAGGTCGCCCGCCGCACCCTCGCGCCGGACGGGGTGTGGCTGGTGCGGCTGGAAGGGGTCCGCACCTCGACCGAGCTGACCGCTGCGCTCGCCGAGGCGCTGCCCGGCACGGACGGGGTACCCGGACTGCACGGCGCCGAGCTGCTACTGGTCCTCGACAACTGCGAACACCTGGTGGAGCAGGTCGTCGCGCTCGTCGCTGCGGTGCTCGATACGAGCCCCGGGGTGCGCGTGCTCGTCACCAGCCAGCGCCCGCTCGGACTCGACGGCGAGGTCGTGCGGATGCTCGACCCGCTGCCGGAAGCCGACGCCGTCACGCTGTTCACACAGCGCGCCGCCGAGCGCAGGCCATCGTTCGCGATCACCGTCGAGACCGCGGCCGATGTGGTCAGGCTGTGCCGCGCGCTGGATTACCTGCCGCTCGCGATCGAGCTCGCCGCGGCGCGCGCCCGGATCCTGACCGTGGCCGAGATCGCCCGACGTCTCGACGACCGGTTCGCCCTCCTCACCGACCCCACCTCTGGCCGGCCCGAGCGCCGCCGCACCCTCTCCGCCGCACTGTCCTGGAGCTACGACCTGCTCTTCCCCGACGACCAGCGCGGCCTCTGGGCGCTCGCCCAGTTTCCCGGTGGAGCCATCCTCGCCTCCTTCGAGCACGTGCTCGCCGCACTCGGGGTTCCGGCCGCCTCGGCGATCGACGTGGTGGAACGCCTGGTCGACCGCTCGCTGGTCACCGTCGACCTCGTCCACGACGGCGCCACCCGATACCGACTGCTCGACAGCGTCCGGGCCTTCGCCGCAGACCGGGCGACCGAGGCCGGTGCGGCCGATGTCGCCGCGGACGCCGCTCTCGGCTGGGTGACCGGGATCGCCGACACCGTAGCCGCGCGGGTCCGCGGACACGGCCAGGCCGCGCACGTGGCTCTGACCGCCGCCGAACGCGCGACGATCGACACCGCACTGGAGCACGCCCGCTTCCACGATCCCGTAGCGGGACTGCGGATCGCCGTCGGCTTCGGCTGGGCCTGGGTGCTGCTCGACGATGCCGCGGCCGCCGCCCGGCTGCGTGCAGCGCATACCGCCGCGTCGGCGGCTCCCCCGGATCTGCTCGTCACCGCGATGCTGCTGGAGAGCTGGCTCGAGGCCATGTCGGGTGACCTCGCGCAGGCCCGCACCGCCCTCGACGCCGCGACCGCCCTCGCAGGCGACGACGCGCCGCTCCAGGAGATCGCCCGCTGGCACGGCGGCTTCGTGCTGCTCCAGGAGGGCCGTCTCGGCGAGGCGCTCGCCGACCTTGACCGCTGCCGCGCGGCCTTCGCCTCGGCCGGGTCGACCTGGTATGAGGGCGCAAGCCAACTCCTCGCTGCATTCGTGCACCTCGCCCTCGGCGACACGCTGGCCGGCCGGAACGCCTGCGAGGACGCGATCCACCTCATCGAACCGCTCGGCGACGTCTGGGGCCTGCTGCACGCCGAGGGACTGCTCGGCGGGATCGCCCGGGCCGAGCACCGCTTCGCCGACGCCGCACAGCACCACGCCCACGCCGCCGAGTCGGCCGCCGGCCTGGGTTTCCACGGGGCGGCCGCCCTGCACACGGCGAACCTCGGTCGGGCCCAGCACGCCGACGGCGACCCCACCGCCGCCGCAACCCTACGACGGGCGATCGCCGGCGCCGAGCACGAGAGCGATCTCCGCATGCTCGCCGAGACCCGCGTGACCCTGGCCGAGGTCCTCCTGTCCTCCGGCGACCGGGCCACGGCGCACGACCTGCTCGTCGCCGCCGACCGCTGGTTCACCAGGTCGGGAGCAGGCGACGGCGCCGCCCTCGCCTCCGGCCTCCTGGCCACCTTGCGCGCCGAGGACAGCGACCCCGACACCGAAGTCGCTGCACGACGATCGCATCCGCTGCGCTGATGGCCGGTGGCGAAGACATTCAGGGTCAGAGCCATGACGCCCAGTACTTGCGCGGCTCGCCGCAGTACGACAGGCGCACGGTCACCAGCAGCCACGGCGGCGTGCTCGACAAGGTCCGCGAGGCGGTCGAGGAGGCCGGCTACGCCCTCGCGTCCTGAGCGCCGCGCTCCGGGCGGAGCCCGGACCCCTGCTCCGCCGGAGCGTGGACACCAGCCGGCACCCACTCCCTCGCCGACCTCGGCCGGTCCGTGCACACCCGCCCGCTCGGCGACAACATCCTCGTCCGCGAGCACCTCACAGGACTCGGCGCCGTCCCCGCCCGAGGCGCCATGCTGTGACGCGCAGCGATGTGTGACGCGGTCCGAGCGCGCGCCGTCGTCGGCCCTCAAGAGCGGGAAACGCTCGTCGCTCGACTACCCTGCCGACATGAGCGCGACGTACTCCGTGGACGAGTCCTCGCCCGGCGGCCGACACTCGCTGGCCAAGGGAGCATCGCCGGAGGCGATCCGCTCGGCGCTGCTGGCAGAGGACCAAGCCGCCTTCGATGTCGCCTACGACCAGGCGCTCAGTGACGCACGCGAGAGCCTCGACCTCACGCGGCTGTTCTGCATGCTCGAGCACTGGCGCGGGATCGCCGTCCTGCAGCGCGACCCGGCGGTCTT
>JAKDLE010000570.1 GCA_030453005.1 Pseudonocardia sp.
GCTGCCGATGTCCACCGAGCACGCGCTGGGCCTGCTCGACGCCGCGCTGGCCCACGGCGACGCGCACGTCGTCGCCGCACGGCTCGGACCGCAGGTGGCGGGCGCGGCGCCGCTCGCCCTCCCCGCCGCGCAGGCCGCGGACCCGGTGGCCCGCGTCCCGGCGCAGCGCGAGCCGCTCCCGGAGCTGCTGACCCGGCTCGGCCCGGACGAGGGCCGCCGCCACCTGCTCACCGTGATCCGCGGGCACGCCGCGGACGTGCTGGGCCACGCAGGCCCGGCGCAGGTGGGGGAGCACCGCGGCTTCCTCGACCTCGGCTTCGACTCGCTGAGCGCGGTGGAGTTCCGCAACCGGCTGCAGGCCGACCTCGCCGTCGACCTGCCGACCACCACCGTGTTCGACCATCCGACTCCCGCCGCGCTCGCTGCGGCGCTCGCCGAGTCCGACGAGGCCACGACGGGTGAACTCGCCGATCCCCACACCACGCTCGACCAGCTGGCCACCCTGATCGCGGAGCACCCGCCCGGCACCGCCGACGCCGACGCCCTGCGCGGCCGGCTGCGCGCACTCGACCGCGAGCTCGTCCGCCTCTCGAGCGCCGCCGGCCCCGCGCCGGACGACGCCGAGTCGCAGGGCGAGCTCGAGGACGAGGACATGTTCGCCCTGATCGACCGGGAGCTGGGCCGGGGCTGAGCCCCGGACCCTCCCGCTGACCACGGAGCCTGATGATGACTGTTTCCTCCAGCGAGCTGGTCGACGCGCTGCGCGCGTCGCTGACCGAGAACGAGCGGCTGCGCGGCCAGAACGCGGAGCTCGCCGACCGAGCCAGGGAGCCGGTCGCCATCGTCGCGATGGGCTGCCGGCTGCCCGGCGGTGTCCGGGGCCCCGACGACCTCTGGCGCCTCGTCGACGACGGGGTCGACGCCACCTCCGAGGTGCCGGCCGACCGGCCGTGGCGGCAGGCGCTGGAGGCCGGGCTCGGCGCCGACGTCCGTCCGCGCGGCGGGTTCGTCACCGGCATCGACCGGTTCGACCCGTCCCTGTTCGGGATCTCGCCGCGCGAGGCCACTGCCATGGACCCGCAGCAGCGCCTGCTGCTGGAGACGGCGTGGGAGACGTTCGAGCGGGCCGGCATCGTCCCAGCCCGGTTGCGCGGCACCGCAACGGGCGTCTTCGTCGGCGGGGCGGGCACCGGCTACGGCACCAACCTGCAGTCCGTGCCCGACGGCGTCGGGCCCTACATGGTCACCGGGACCGCGACCAGCGTGATCTCGGGCCGGCTGGCGTACGCGTTCGGCCTGGAGGGTCCGGCGGTCACGCTCGACACGGCGTGCTCGTCCTCGCTGGTTGCTGTGCACCAGGCCGTGCAGGCGCTGCGCCGCCGCGACTGCGACCTCGCCCTGGCCGGCGGCGTGTCGGTCATGTCGACCGCGGGCACGTTCCTGGGCTTCAGCGGCTACGGCGTGATGGCGCGCGACGGCCGCTGCAAGGCCTTCTCGGCCTCCGCCGACGGCGCGGGCTGGGCCGAGGGTGCCGGGCTGTTGCTGGTGGAACGGCTGTCCGACGCGCGCCACCACGGCCACCCGGTGCTCGCGGTGATCCGCGGGACCGCGGTGAACTCCGACGGCGCGTCCAACGGGCTCACCGCACCGAACGGGCCGTCGCAGCAGCGGGTCGTCCGCGCCGCGCTGGCCGACGCCGGGCTCCGCCCCGACGACGTCGACGTCGTCGAGGCGCACGGGACCGGCACCCGGCTGGGCGACCCCATCGAGGCCCACGCCCTGCAGTCCGCCTACGGGCGCGGCCGCGCCGCCGGGCGCCCGCTGCTGCTCGGCTCGCTGAAGTCGAACCTCGGCCACACCCAGGCCGCGTCGGGGGTCGCAGGCATCGTCAAGACCGTGCTCGCGCTCGGGCACGGCAGGGTCCCGCGCAGCCTGTTCGGCGACGACCCGTCGCCGCACATCGACTGGGCCGACGGCGGCGTCGAGCTGTGCGGCACCGGCCGCGACTGGCCGGAGACCGGGCGGCCGCGCCGCGCCGCGGTCTCGTCGTTCGGCATCAGCGGCACCAACGCTCACATCGTGCTCGAGCAGGCTCCCGCCACCACCGCTCCGGCCGCCGACGGGACAGGCCGGGTGCTGGGCTCTCGGGTTCTGGGCTCCCGTGTCCCGCTGCTCGTCTCTGCCGCGCGCCCCGACACCCTCGCCGCGCAGGCCGCCGCCGTGCGCACGGTGCTGCAGGAGCGCCCCGACCTCGGCGTCGACGCGGTCGCCGCCGCCCTCGCCACCACCCGCACCGCGTTCCCGCACCGCGGCGTCGCCGTCGTGGGCGACCGCGCGCAGGCGCTGACCGCGCTCGGGGCGCTCGCCGCGGGCGAACCGTCGCCCGACGTCGTCACCGCCGCGGCTGCCGCGCCCGCCAAGGTCGCCTTCGTCTTCCCCGGCCAGGGCGGGCAGTGCGCCGGCATGGCGCGCGAGCTCGTGGCGACGAGCCCGGTGTTCGCCGCCGCGCTCGCCGACTGCGACCGCGCGCTCGCCCCGTGGCTCGACCGCTCGGTCACCGACCTGGTCGCGGGGGACGACACCGGCTGGCTCGACCGCGTCGAGCTCGTGCAGCCAGCGCTCTGGGCCGTGATGGTCGCCCTCGCGCGGCTGTGGCAGGCCCACGGGCTCACCCCGACCGCCGTCGTCGGGCACTCCCAGGGCGAGATCGCCGCCGCGTGCGTCGCCGGTGCGCTGACGCTCGAGGACGGCGCCCGCGTCGTCGCGCAGCGCGCCACCGCGATCGCCGAGCTGCTCGCCGGCCGCGGCGCGATGGCGTCGGTGGCGCTGCCGGTGGCCGAGGTCGCCGACCGACTGGCCGCGACGCCCGGTGTGCACGTCGCCGGGGTCAACGGGCCGACGTCGACGGTCGTCGCCGGCGCGCCGGACGAGGTCGCGGCCGTCGTCGCCGCCTGCGTGGCCGACGGCCTGCGGGCCCGCGTGCTGCCGGTGGACTACGCCTCCCCCACCGAGCACGTCGACGCCCTGCGCGCCCGCCTCGCGGCCGCCCTCGCCCCGATCCGGCCGGTCCCGGGCCGC
>JAKDLE010000571.1 GCA_030453005.1 Pseudonocardia sp.
GCCGCGGGCGGCTCCGGCGGGGTCGGCAGCAGCCGGTCGAGCAGCACCTCGCCGCCCGCCGCCACCAGTACCCTCCCCGCCCGGCCCTGCGCGGGCGTCGCCTCCTCGACCGACCGCGCCAGTGCGTCGACGGTGGCGACGTCGGCCCCTTGGGCGTCGAGCTCCCCCCGTGCGGCGCCCCAGCGCAGCGCGGCCTGGTGGGCCGCGTCCTCGGTGTCGTGCGAGGCGTCGAGGTAGACGGTGGCGAACGGGCCGGCGTGGTTCGTGAGGTCCTTGAGGAAGTGCAGGTCCATGCTGAGCCGGTACCCGCTGGCCCGTCCGGTAATCGTGCGTCAGGAGCTCAGCAGCCGCACCACCGCCCGCTCGACGACGGCCCGTCCCGCGTCGTCGGCGGGGTCGAACGAGCCGGCCCGGCGCAGGGCGGGCAGCACCGTGGCGTTCTCGGCGAACCGCTCGACGACCCGGGGGTCCACATAGGACGACCGGGTGACGGTCGGGGTGTTGCCCAGGTGTTCGGCGACGGTCGTGACCGCCGCCTTCACCATGCGGCGGCGGGCGCGCTCGGAGGCGGGCGTCCCGTCCGCGGCCGCCCCCGCCAGCGTCACCGCGGCCAGCACGGTGGCGTTCCACGTGCGCAGGTCCTTGCAGGTGTAGTCCTCGCCGACCAGCTCCTTGACGCCCGCGTTGAGATCCTCGGCCCGCACGTCGTGCCAGTTCCGGCCCACGCGGTAGGCCAGCAGGTCCTCCCCGCCGCCGCGGCGCCGCAGCAGCCCGCCGACGAAGCGGTGCAGCGCCGGGTCGCACAGCGCCACCGACCGCTCGATCGCCCCCTTCGCGAGGTAGTTCACCTCGACGTTCCCGCGGCGCAGCCGAACGTGCTCCCGCCGCAGGGTCGCCAGGCCGAACGTGCCCTCGTCGTCCCCGCCGTCCGGCGCGTACTCCTCGCCCCCCGCCCGGAACACCCCGACGTCGAGCATCCGCACGGCTCCGGCCAGCACGCGGTCGCGGCCGAGCCCGGTTCCGGCGAGCCGCCTGCCGACCTCCTCGCGGACGCGCGGCATCCGGCGGCCCAGCGCCAGCACGCGGTCGTACTTCGCCGCGGCCCGGTGCCGCTTCCACTCGTCGTGGTAGCGGTACTGGCGGCGGCCCGCGTCGTCGGTGCCGACGGCCTGGATGTGTGCGGCGGGGTCGGGGCTGATCCAGACGTCGTGCCACGCAGGGGGGATCACCAGAGCTTTGCAGCGCGCCAGCCGCTCCGGGTCGGCCACGGTCTCGCCGTGCTCGTCGAGGTAGCCGAACCCGCGGCCACGGCGACGGCGGGACAGGCCTGGGCCCGCCGGCTCGCCTCTCGTGAGACCGGGCGGTATCTCGTCGTCCACGGGCATCCGGTACCCGGTCTGCACTCGGCCACTCCCGGGGTCGCGCGGTGCCGGTGTGTGGTCGCCCGCGCAGTGGGCAGTCAGGGCGGATGGTGGTGCGCATCGTCGTGGTCGACCGGCAGCCGTTGTTCAGCCGGGGGTTGGAGCTGCTGCTGCCCGCGGTGAGTGAGGACCGCGTGCAGGTCGTCGCCGTCACCGACGCCGCCGACGCCGCCGCCGGGCTGGCCCGGCGCCACGCCCCCGACCTGGTGCTGGTGGACCTGGGTCTCGGGCCCCCCGGCGGGTTGCGTGCCGCGGCCGCCGTGCTGCGCGCGGAGCCGCGGACCGCGGTGCTGGCGATGGTCGCCGGGCACACCGAGGAGGACGACCTGCTCGCCGAGGAGGCGCTCCGCGTCGGCGTGGCCGGGGTGCTCGTCAAGGCGCAGGAGCCCGAGGCACTCCTGGCCCCGCTGCTGGCCGCGGCCGACGGGTGGGCGGTGGTCCCGCCGCGGCTGCTGAACAGGCTCGCCTCCTGCGCCGGGCGCGCCCGACGCCACGACGGGCCGCTCGCCGCGGCGCAGCGGCGGCTGTGGGCGCTGATCGCGGCGGGGACGAGCACCCAGCAGATCGCCGCGCGGCTGCACGTCTCCGAGCGCACCGTCAAGCGGTTGACCGCGGCCCTGCTGCGCCGCCTCGGGGTGGCGAACCGGACCGAGGCGGCCGCACTCGCCGGACGTGCGGGCGTCGCCGAGTGACCGGCTCTCCGCAGGTGGGCCGGCCCCTCGGGGCCGGCGGCGGCACCGCGGGGCCGGCGAGCCGGGCACCCGGTGCGGGACGACACCGAAGCACCGAGTGAGAGGGCGCGATGTTCTACCACACGCAGAACCTGCAGTTCGAGGCGAAGCCCGACGGTCCCGACGCCGCTTTCGCCCGCCGCTTCCAGGAGGTCCTGGGCGGCAAGTGGGGCGAGATGACGGTCGCCAACCAGTACCTCTACCAGGGCTGGAACTGCCGGCTCCCGGGCAAGTACAAGGACATGCTGTTGGCGATCGGCACTGAGGAGATGGCCCACGTCGAGCTGATCTGCACGATGATCGCCCGGCTGCTGGACGACGCCCCGCTGTCGGCGCAGGAGGCGGCCGTGGACGGCAACCCGGCGCTCGCCGCGGTGTTCGGCGGCAGCAACCCGCAGCAGGCCATCGTCACCGGCGGCGGCGCCTACCCCGCCGACAGCAACGGCATCCCGTGGTCGGGTGCGTTCATCACCGCCAGCGGCAACCTGTACGCAGACTTCCACCTCAACGCCACCGCCGAGATGCAGGGCCGTCTGCAGGTCGCCCGGCTGTGGAACATGACCGAGGACCCGGGCGTGCGCGACACCCTGCGGTTCCTGCTCGCCCGCGACCACTACCACCAGATGCAGTGGCTGCGCGCCATCGGGGACCTGGAGGCCGACGGCCTGGACAAGCTGCCCGTGCCCGACGCGTTCGACGTCGACCAGGAGGCCCCGGTGATGGACGCCGCCTACCAGTTCATCGACTGCTCCGACGGCACGCAGGCCGCCGAGGGCAGCTGGGTCGGGACCGACGCCATGGACGGCAGCGGCCGCACGTTCACCGCCGTCAGGGGCGAGCCCAGCGGCGACCGCGCGCAGCTGCCCCCCGGCGACCCGCGCCTCTACGGCACCCCGTCGCCCGACAAGGCGCCGAAGGCCTCCT
>JAKDLE010000036.1 GCA_030453005.1 Pseudonocardia sp.
GCCGGGGTGCTCGCGCTGCGCGGCGCGGGCGAGCCCGCACACCGCGGCCTGCGCCGGATCGGTGACAGGACCGGCCGCGGCGACGGCACCGCGGGTGCGGACGACCAGCCGCGGGCCGTCGGGGTCGGCGAGCGCGGTCTGCAGCCGCGCGCGGGCGGCCGTGAGCAGCGCGCGGACGGACCCGACGGGGTCGGCGGGGTCCCCGGCCGGCACCGTCCAGACGTCGACGGGCAGGTCATCCGGTGCCGGGACCTCGCCGGTCCGCGGCACCCACTCGACCACCCGCAGCTCCCCCACCCCGCCGCTCGCGGGGGCGAGGGCGAGGGCGAGGGGCCGCAGGTCGCGTCGCGCAGCGCGATGCCCACCGCCCGCCCGCCGCCGCCGGGGTCGAGCACGGTCAGGTCGGCCCGCGCCGTGGCGGCGCCGGTGCGGTGCACCCGCACCCCCGTGAACGTGAACGGCACCCACGGCGCCCCGCCGGGCCCGGGGGTGGTGCCGGCGAGGTGCAGCGCGGCGTCGACGAGCACGGGGTGCACCGTGTGCCCGGCGGGGTCGAGCCCGGCGGGCAGCCGGACGTCCGAGCACAGGTGGGCAGCCGACCGCTTGGCCGCGGTGACCGCGCGGAAGCTCGGCCCGTAGCCGTAGCCGCGCTCGTCGAGGTCGGCGTAGAGGGCGGCGGGGTCGACCGGCTCGCCCGGCGCGTCGGTGGCCTGCGGTGCCGCTCCTGCTCCGACTCCCGGCAGGGGCCCCAGCGTCGCGGTGGCGCACCGCGTCCAGTCGACGCCCCGCGCCACCCCGTCGACGGGCCGGTGGTGCATCCGGAGGGCCCGGGTGCCGTCGGCCGCGACGGCGTCGACGACGAGCTGCAGGTCCACGCCGTCGTCGGGCACCACGACGGGCGCCTCGACGGTCAGCTCCACCACACCGTCGAGGCCGGTGCGCTCCGCCAGCCACAGCGCGAGGTCGAGCAGCGCAGCCCCGGGCACGACCACCTGGTCGGCCAGCACGTGATCGCCCAGCCAGGGGTAGACGTCGCGGTCGAGCCGGCCGCTCACGATCGCCGACCCGGTGCCGGCGACGCTCGTGCCGAGCCGCAGCAGCGGGTGGCCGGTCGCGGTCAGGCCGGGGTGCGGCCGGGTCTGCGGCGACGGCATCCACAGCCTCCGCGGGCGGAACGGGTAGCTCGGCAGCGGTACCGGCAGCGCGTCGGCCACGACGGCGTCCCAGCGGACCGCGACGCCGTGCGCGTGGGCCTGTGCGGCGGCGGTGAGGAACGCCGTGGGCTCGTCGGTGTCGCGACGCAGGGTGCCCAGCACGGCGCAGCTCACCTGCCCGCGGTCGTGCGCCACATCGTGGGTGCCGACGGTGAGCACCGGGTGCGGGCTGACCTCGACGAACGTGGTGTGGTCGCTGTCGAGCAGGGCCGCGACGCCCTCAGCGTAGCGGACCGGGCTGCGCAGGTTGCGGAACCAGTACTCGGAGTCGAGCTCGCGGGTGTCGAGCAGCCCGCCCGTCACGGTGGAGAGGAAGCCGCAGCGTGCCCGCGTGGGCGTCACGAGCCCGATGCCGGCGAGGATCTCGGCGCGCACGGCGTCGACGTGGTCGCAGTGCGAGGCGTAGTCCACGCCGATGCGGCGGGCGTTGAGGCCGTCCGCCGTGCACGCCTCGACGAACGCGGCGACGGCGTCGGCGGACCCCGAGGCGACCGTGGCCGCAGGCCCGTTGTGCGCGGCGACGGTGAGCGGGAGGTCCAGGGCCCGGATGCGCTCGCGGACGGCGTCGGCGCCGAGAGCGACCGACACCATGCCGCCCCGCCCGGCGATCGCGCGCAGCGCGCGGCTGCGCAGGGCGACGACCCGCGCGGCGTCGTCGAGGCTGAGCGCGCCGGCGACGTGCGCGGCGGCGATCTCGCCCTGGGAGTGCCCGATGACGGTGTGCGGGACGACGCCTGCGGCCTCCCACGTCCTGGCCAGCGCCACCATCGTCGCGAAGAGCAGCGGCTGCACGACGTCGACCCGGTCGAGGTCGGGCGGCACAGCGCCGCTCAGCGTGTCGACCAAGGAGAAGTCGACGTGCGGGTCGAGCGCGGCGGCGCAGTCGGCGACGGCGGCGGCGAAGACGGGCGAGGCCGCCATCATCCCGGCGCCCATGCCGACCCACTGGCTGCCCTGGCCGGGGAAGACGAACGCGACCTTGCCGCCGTCGAGCTCGGCCGGCCCGCTGACGAGCCCGGGATGCGTCGAAGTGCCTGCGGCGAGCGCGTCGAGCCCGGCGAGCAGCGCCGCCTCGTCGGTGCCCACGGCCGCCCCGCGGCTGTCCTGCGACGCGCGCGTGGCGAGCGCGGCGGCGACCCGTCGGGAGTCGGTCCCCGGCCGTTCCCGCAGGTGCGCGGCCAGCTCGCCGGCGCGGGCCCGCAACGCGGCGGGGTCGTGCGCGGAGAGTGGCCAGGCGACCGCGGGGCAGGTCAGGACGGGGGTGCCGGGCCGGTCCTGCGCGGCGTCCGTCGCCTCCTCGACGACGACGTGCGCGTTCGTGCCGCTGATGCCGAAGGAGGAGATCCCCGCGCGGCGGGGCCGGTCGTCCACGGCGGGCCAGTCCCGGCCCTCGACGAGCAGTTCCAGCGCGCCCGCGGTCCAGTCGACGCGGCTCGACGGCGTGCCCAGGTGCAGCGAGCGGGGCAGGTGCCGGTGCCGCAGCGCCTCGACGGTCTTGATCAGCCCGGCCATGCCGGCTGCGGCCGCGGCGTGCCCGAGGTTGGACTTCACCGATCCGAGGCGGAGCGGGCGGTCCGCGGGCCGGTCGCGCCCGTAGGTGGCCAGCAGGGCCTGGGCCTCGATGGGGTCGCCCAGCCGGGTCCCGGTGCCGTGCGCTTCGACGGCGTCCACGTCGGCCGGCGACAGGCCCGCGTCGGCCAGCGCGCGGCGGATCACGCGTTCCTGCGCCGGCCCGTTCGGCGCGGTCAGCCCGTTCGACGCGCCGTCCTGGTTCACCGCGGAGCCCCGCAGCACGGCCAGCACCGGGTGGCCCAGCTCGCGCGCCCGCGACAGCCGCTCGAGCACCACCACGCCGACGCCCTCGGCCCATCCGGTGCCGGCGGCGTCGTCGGCGAACGAGCGGCAGCGCCCGTCGGCGGCCAGGCCCTGCTGGCGGGAGAACTCGACGAACAGGTCGGGCACCGACATCACGCTGGCGCCGCCCGCGAGCGCGACCGAGCACTCCCCCGCGTGCAGGGACCGGGCGGCGAGGTGCAGCGCCACCAGCGACGACGAGCACGCCGTGTCGATCGTGACGGCCGGGCCCTGGAGGCCGAACGTGTAGGCGATCCGGCCCGACGCGACGCTCGCCGAGGTCCCGGTCAGCGCCCGGCCCTCGACGGGTGTCGTGCCCAGCAGGTAGGCGGGCGCGGCGGCGCCGACGAACACGCCGGCGTCGCTGCCGCGCAGGCCGAGCACGTCGAGCCCGGCGCTCTCGAGGGCCTCCCACGAGGTCTCGAGCAGCATCCGCTGCTGCGGGTCGATGGCGACGGCCTCGCGGTCGGCGATGCCGAACGGGTCGGGGTCGAAACCGGTGGCGTCGTACAGGAAGCCACCGGCGCGGGCGTAGGTGGTGCCGGGCCGGTCGGGGTCGTCGTCGAGGAGCTGCTGCAGGTCCCAGCCGCGGTCGGTGGGGAACGGGCCGATGGCGTCGCGCCCGTCGCGCACCAGCTCCCACAGATCGGCGGCGGACCGGACGCCGCCGGGGAACCGGCACGCCGTCGACACCACCGCGATCGGCTCGTGGTCGCGTTCCTGCAGCTCGTGCAGCTCCTGCTGCGTGGTACGCAGCTTGGCCGCGGTGCGCTTCAGGTAGTCGATCAGCTCGGGCTGGTCAGGCATCACAGTTCCCATCACCCGTCGTGCAGCTCGGAGTCGAGGTAGGCGAGCACCTCAGCGGTCGAGGCGTCGGCGAAGTCGGTCGTGGTGGAGCCGTGGTCGGGCCGGGCGGCCCCCGGGAGGGCACCGGCGGCAGCCCGCTCCCGCGTCGCGGTCACCAGCTGCTCCAGGCGCGCGAGCGCATCGGTGACGTCGGTGGCGTCGGCCGTCGTGAGCCCGGTGGCGAGGTCGTCGACCAGACCCGCGAGCCCGGTGCCTGTCGGCGCCCCGTCCGCTGGTGCACCGTCCGGCTCGGGCAGCGTCCCGGCGAGATCGGTGACCAGCCGGTCGACGAGGTCGGCCGGGGTGGGGTGGTCGAAGACCGCGGTCGCCGGCAGCCGCAGCCCGGTGGCGGCGTGCAGCCGGTTGCTCAGCTCCACCGCCGACAGCGAGTCGAACCCCAGGTCGGCGAACGTGCGCCGCGGCCGGATCTGCGCGGCCGAGGCCAGGCCGACCGTCGGCGCGTTCCGGCGCCGACTGCTGGGCGAGGACGGCGAGCACGTCCACCCCGCGGGACTTCGGGGCCTCCGGTGCGGGCGCGTCCGCGGCGGTGACCCGGCGACCCCCGCCCAGCACGGTCGCGGCGGGCTCGAGCCGGGCCGGCACCAGTACCGGTCCGTGCGCGGCCAGTGCCAGGTCGAACAGGGCGAGCGAGTCGGCGGCGTCGAGCGGGCGGACCCCGGCCCTGGCGAGCCGGGCGAGGTCGGCGTCGGCGAGGTCGGCGGCCATCCCGCCGCCGTGCGGGTCGGCGCCGGTGTCCCACGGACCCCAGGCCAGCGCGTGGGCGGGCAGGCCCGCCGCGCGGCGCTGCGCGACCAGGCCGTCGACTACCGCGTTCGCCGCCGCGTAGTTCGCCTGGCCGGCCGTGCCCAGCTGCCCGGCGATCGAGGAGAAGGCGACGAAGTGGTCGAGCTCCCGATCGCGGGTGAGGTCGTGCAGGTGCGCCGCGGCGTCGACCTTGGCGCGCAGCACCCCGTGCAGGGCCTCGGGGGTCAGTGCGGCGAACGTGGCGTCGTCGACGACCCCGCTGGTCAGGATCACCGAGCGGAGCGGGTGGGCGGGATCGATGCCCGCGAGCACCCCGGCGACCGCCGCGCGGTCGGCGGTGTCCGCGGCCACGATCCGCACGTCGGCGCCTGCGGCCTGCAGCCGTCGGGCCAGCTCGTCGGCGCCCGGGGCGGTCGGGCCGCGCCTGCTCACCAGCACCAGGTGCAGCACCCCGTGGACGGCCACGAGGTGCTCGGCGAGCCGCCTGCCCAGCGCGCCCGTGCCGCCCGTGAGCAGCACCGTCGCCTCGGCCGCGAACCCAGACCTCGGGTGCAGGACGAGCTTGCCGGTGTGCCCGCCGCGGCTCATCGTGCGCAGCACGGACGAGGCGGCGGCCAGCGGCGCCCGGCGCGCCGGCAGCGGCGCCAGCACGCCGGACGCGAAGAGCGGACCCAGCTCGGCGAGCATGCCGGCGATGCGGTCGGGGCCGGCGTCGAGCATGTCGAACGCCCGGTAGCGCACCTGCGGGCAGGTCGCGGGGTCACGCAGGTCCGCCTTGCCCATCTCCAGGAACACGCCGTCCGGGCGGAGCAGATCGAGCGAGGCGTCGAGCGCGGCCCCGGTGAGCGAGTTGAGGACGATGTCCATCGCCGGGAAGCGCTCGGCGAACGCCAGGTCACGCGACGACGCGATCCGCTCCGCCGGTACCCCGAGGTCCTCGACCACGCCGGCCTTGTCGGGCCGGCAGGTGGCGTACACCTCCAGGCCGAGGTGGTGGGAGAGCTGGATCGCGGCCTGCCCGACGCCACCCGCGGCAGCGTGGACGAGCACGCGCTGCCCCGGCTCCGCCGCGGCGAGGTCGACGAGGCCGCGATAGGCGGTCAGGAACGCGACGGGCACCGTCGCGGCCTCCGCGGGCGTCCACGACGGCGGCATCCGCACCAGGTGCCGGCGGTCGGTGGTGCCCACGGCGCCGAAGGCGTGCGGCACCAGCCCGACGACGCGGTCGCCCACCGCCAGGTCGGTGACCCCCTCGCCCAGCGCCTCGACGACCCCGGCCGCCTCGCTGCCCAGCACGGTGGCACCCGGGTAGGTGCCCAGCGCCATGAGGACGTCGCGGAAGTTCACCCCGGCCGCGTCGATGCGGACGGCGACCTGCCCTGCACCGGGCGGCTCCTCCGCGTCGACGACGAGGTGGACGCCGTCGACCGTCCCGTCGGTGCCCGGTTCGAGGTGGTAACGGGCGGCGCCGGCAGGCGGGAGCAGCTCCCCCGCCGTCCGGGCCGGGTGCAGCCGCGGGACGAGCAGCGTTCCGTCGCGCAGCGCGGCCTGCGTCTCGCCGTGCTCGTCGAGGACGGCGACGGCGGCCCCTGCTGCGGACGGGCCCACGGCATCGGCGGGGTCGAGGTCGAGCAGCACGACCCGTCCCGGGTGCTCGGTCGCGGCCGAGCGGGCGAGCCCCCACACCGCGGCGGCGGCGAGGTCGGCGGGGGCTGCGTCGGAGGTACCGGCGGCGGTCCCGCCACGGGTGCACACGACGACCCGCAGGTCGGGTCGCTCCAGTGCGGCGACGAGCGCGGCGTGCGAGCTCGCGACGGCGGTGTGCACCGCCGCAGGATCGGTCGACGGCGCCGTGCCCGGCGCGACCGCGACGAGCCCGGGAGCCACCCCGTCGGCGTCCGCGGCCGTGCGCACGACCGGGATCGCCGGACCACCGGAGGGCCCGCTTGCGGGCAGGCTGCCGGGCAGCGCCGTCCAGACGGGGACGTGCAGGTCGTCGGCCCGATCGGTGGTCCTGCGGAGCGCGGCGACGTCGAGCGGGCGCAGCGTGAGCCGCGCGATCTCGGCGACCGTGCTGCCGTCGGCCGCGGCGAGGCGGATCGCGACCGCGTCTGGCCCGACCGGTTCCAGCCGGGCCGTGGCGACGGGCACGCCGGGCCGGTGCACCCGCACCCCGCTCCAGGCGTAGGGCACCCGCAGCCCGTCCGCGTCGGCGAGCAGGGTGTGCAGCGCGGAGTCGAGGACGCCGGGGTCGACACCGCTCCCGTCGGGCCGCGAGGCGGCCAGGTGCGCGGTGATCCCGCGGTCGTCGCGGACGGCCTCGGTGACCGCCCGGTAGCGCGGCCCGTGGTGCACGCCCCACGTGGTGATCCGCTCGTACAGGGCGGGCAGGTCGACGGGGGTGCCGCCGGGTTCCCCGTCGTCGACGAGGTCGGAGGTGGTGCCGTCGTGCGGCGCGAGCGTGCCCGACGCGCAGGTCGTCCAGCCGGCGTCGTCGCGGACGTGCACGGTGACAGGCCGCGCCCCGGAGTCCTCCGCTGGAGCGACGACGACCTGCACCTGCAGTTCTCCAGCGGCGAGCTCCCTGTCCTGGACGGCGACGGGGGCCAGCAGCGTGAGGTCGGTGACCTCGGGGCAGCCCGCGGCCCGGCCGGCCGCTGCGGCCAGCTCCAGCCAGGCGGTGCCCGACACCATGGGCCGACCGCCCACGGCGTGATCGGCGAGCCAGGGGTGGTCGGCGGTGGACAGCACGCCGGTGAGCAGGTGGGTCCCGGTCGCGGCGACGACGGTGCCGCCTGTGAGCACGGGGTGCCCGGTCGGGTCGAGGGCGCGCGGGCCCGCCGCGGGCCGGTCGGGCCAGAAGCGCTCCCGCGCGAACGGGTAGGTGGGCAGCTCCGGCAGCGGCAGGCCCGGTGCCGGCAGGAGCGGGGCCCAGTCGACGGGCACGCCGGCCGTGGCCAGAGTCGCGAGTGCGAACGCCAGGTCTGCGGGCTCGCCCTCGCCGCCACGGGGCCGCGCCGTGGCCGTCGCGACGGCGTCGGGCGCGGTGGCCCGGATCATCGGCAGCAGCGGCGCGGTGGCCCCGATCTCCAGCAGCGCGGTGGCGCCCTCGCCGACGGCAGCGGCGACGGCGTCGGCGAACCGGACGGGCGCGCGGACGTGTTCCACCCAATAGTCGACCCAGTACTTCGGCGACGCGACGTCCTCGGGGTCGGCGGACCGCCCGGTCACGGCGGACACGATGGCGGCCTCGGGGCGGTGGTAGGTCAGCGACTCCGCGACGGCGCGAAACCCGGCGAGCATGGGCTCGACCAGCGCGGAGTGGAACGCGTGACTCACCGCGAGCCGCCGCGTGCGGATGCCGCGGTCCTGCAGCTGCCGCCCGGCGGCCGCGACGCACTCCTTCGAGCCGGAGAGGACGACCGACCGGGGCGCGTTGACGGCGGCGATCTCCAGGACTCCGTCGGCCGCGGCGAGCACCGCCGCGAGCTCGTCCTCGGTCGCCTCGGCGGCGAGCATGGCGCCACCGGCGGGCAGCTCCTGCATGAGCCGGGCGCGGGCGGCGACGAGCCGGGCGGCGTCGGGCAGGTCGAGCACGCCGGCGAGGTGCGCGGCGGTGATCTCGCCGATGGAGTGCCCGGCCAGCACGGACGCGGTGCAGCCGAACGACTCCAGCAGCCGGGCCGTGGCCACGCCGTGGGCGAACACGGCAGGCTGGGTCCACGCCGTCGTGGCCAGCTGCTCGGCCGAGCCGCCGTCGAGGACGGGGCGCAGCGGCGCGTCGAGGTGCGGGTCGAGGGCCGCGCACACCTCGTCGAGGGCAGCGGCGAAGACCGGGAAGGCGGTGGCCAGCTCAGCTCCCATGCCGGGGCGCTGCGACCCCTGCCCGGAGAACAGCCAGGCCACGGACGCGGTGCCGTCGGCGACGCCGGTGATGACTCCGGGCGCCCGCTGCCCGTCGGCGACGGCGCGCAGCCCGGCGAGCAGCCGGGCCCGGTCGTCCTGCCCACCGGGCGCGACGACGGCGGCCCGGGCCGGCAGCAGGGCCCGACCGCGGACCAGTGCGGCAGCCGTGTCGCCCGTCGACGCAGCGGCCGTGTCGACGCCCGGGTCGACCGAGCCGGCGATCCGGGCGGCCTGGCGGGCGAGCCCCTCCTCGTCGGCGCCGGACAGCAGCCACACCACCGGCCGGTCCGCGACGGACGGGGTCTCCGCGACCGACGGGAGGACAGGCGCCTCCTCGATGACGACGTGGGCGTTGGTGCCGCTGATGCCGAACGACGAGACGGCGGCACGCCGCGGTCGCGCACCGCGCGGCCAGGCCACCGGGCCGTCGGCGAGCTCGAGCCCGCCCGCCGGCCAGTCCACCTGCGTGGACGCGGCCCCGGTCAGCCGGGTCGGCGGCAGCACACCCGCCTCCAGCGCCATAATCGTCTTCAGGACGCCCGCGATGCCGGCGGCGGCCTGGGTGTGGCCGAGGTTCGACTTCACCGAGCCCAGCCGCACCGCGCCTGCGCTGCGGCCCGCGCCGTAGGTCGCGAGCAGCGCCCCGACCTCGATCGGGTCGCCCAGCCGGGTGCCGGTGCCGTGGCCCTCGACGAGGTCGACGCCGTCGGCGTCGATGCCGGCAGCCCGCCACGCTGCGCGGATGACCCGCTCATGGGCCGGCCCGTTCGGCGCGGTCAGCCCGTTGGAGGCGCCGTCCTGATTCACGGCGGACCCCGGCACGACGGCCCGGACCCGGTGCCCCAGCTCGCGGGCCCGGGACAGCCGCTCCACCACGAGCACCCCGACGCCCTCGGACCAGCCCGTGCCGTCGGCGGTGTCGCAGTAGGACTTGCAGCGCCCGTCCACGGAGAGCCCGCGCTGGCGGGAGAACTCGCGGAACACCAGCGGCGTGGCCATCACGGTCGCTCCGCCGACGAGTGCGAGGTCGCACTCCCCCGACCGCACGGACGCGGCCGCGAGGTGCAGCGCCACCAGCGACGAGGAGCACGCCGTGTCGACGGTGACGGCGGGCCCCTCCAGGCCGAACGTGTAGGCGACCCGGCCGGACATGACGCTGCTCGACGTGCCGGTGAGGACGTAGCCCTCGGTGAACTCGGGGACCCCGCGCAGTAGCTCGGCGTAGTCGTCGTACATCGAGCCGACGAACACCCCGGTCGCCGAGCCGCCCAGCGAGCGCGGGTCGATCCCGGCCCGCTCGAGCGCCTCCCAGCAGACCTGCAGCATCAACCGCTGCTGCGGGTCCATGGCCAGCGCCTCGCGCGGCGCGACGCCGAACAGCCCCGCGTCGAACTCGGCGGCGCCCGCGAGGAACCCGCCGCGGTCTGTCGAGGAGTGACCGACGTGGGTGGCGTCCGGATCGAACAGATCGGCGGCCCAGCCGCGGTCGGCGGGGAACGGTCCGACGACCTCGCCACCGGAGGTGACCAGGTCCCACAGCGACTCGGGGCTGTCGACGCCGCCGGGGAAGCGGCACCCGAGCCCGACGATGACCAGCGGGTCGTCGGTGCCCGCGCCGGCGACCGACCGCACGGGGGCCGCTGCGGTGTCCTCTGTCGGGACAAGCAGCCGCTCGGCCTGCGCCACGACGGCGGCCGGGGTCGGGAAGTCGAACAGGAGGGTCGCGGGCAGCCGGACGCCGAGCTCGTCGCCGAGGCGGTTGCGCAGCTCCAGCGCGGTGAGGGAGTCGAAGCCCTGCTCCCGGAAGGCGCGGTCGACGCCGACGGCGCCGCCGAGGATCTCCGAGGCGTGCCGGACGACGATGTCGGTGAGGGTGCGGCGGCGCCGGTCCGGCGGGAGGGCAGCCCAGTCCCGGTCGCCGGCCCGGCCCGATCCGGCCGTCGCAGCGGGGCCGGTCGCGGCGCGGCGCGGTGCCGGCGCGGGGCCGAGCGGGCCTGCTCCGGGGCGGTAGGCGCCCGCGGCGACGACGGGCGCGTCGGGGGCCCACTCCGAGGCCACGACGTCGAGCAGCGCCAGCGCGTCGGGGGTGGGCAGCCGGCGCACGCCGAGGCGGGCCAGCCGGGCCTTCTGGGCCTCGGCGAGGTGCCCGGGCATGCCGGACCCGAGCTCCCACAGGCCCCACTGCACGCTGCGCGGCCGCAGGCCCGCGGCGCGCAGGTCCGCTCCGGAGGTCGACACCCAGCCGTCGATGAAGGCGTTGGCGGCGGCGTAGTTGGCCTGCCCGGCCCAGCCGGCGAGGCCGGCGACCGAGGAGAACACGACGAACGGGCCGGTCGCGCCCGTCTCCATGGCCGCGGCCGCGACGGCGCACACGCCGGCGATCTTCGGGCGGGTAACGCGGTCGAGCTCGTCGGGCGTGAGAGCGGCGACGGTGGCGTCGGCGAGCACACCCGCCGCGAACACCGTGCCGGTGACGGTGCCGGCCGCGGCGAAGACCTCCGCGACGGCGCGTGCGTCGGTGGCGTCGGCGGCGGCGATGGTGACCTCGGCGCCCGCCGCGCGCAGCTCGACGGCGAGGTCGGCGGCGCCGGGGGCGCCCTGGCCGCGCCTGCTCACCAGCACCAGGTTCCGCACGCCGTGCGCGTCAACGAGGTGGAGGGCGGTCGCCGCCCCGGCACCGCCCGTGCCACCGATCACCACTACGCACCCGTCGGCGCCGCCCCAGGCCGGCTCGACCGGCTCGGGGATCTCCTGCCGCTGCACCACCGGGGCCAGCACTGCCCCGGCGCGCAGGGCGATCTGCTCGCCGCGGCGCGTGGCGGGCGGCTCCTCGTCGCCCGGCAGGGCGGGGTCGAGGTCGACCAGGGAGAACTGGTCGGGGTGCTCGGTCATGGCGGAGCGCAACAGGCCGCCGACGGCCGCGTGCACCGGGTCGGTGACGGGACCGCCCGCAGCCGTACCGCCGCAGGTGACGACGACCAGCCGGTCGCCGCAGGTGACGGTCGCCCGCACGCGGTCCAGCGCGTCGGCCAGCACGGC
>JAKDLE010000572.1 GCA_030453005.1 Pseudonocardia sp.
GGTGGCGGTCGGTGATGGAGAACCCGGGCTTGAGCAGCAGCCAGGTCAGGTCGGCCGTCATCGCCCCGCAGGGGATGACGCTGACCTTGTTCGCAGTCGCCATGGGAGATCCTCTCGCTCGGACGCGCCTGCTGGCACCGTGGCATGGGGTGTGCCAACCGTCAATCAGTGCGCACCTGATGATCGGTCCGGCTCGGTCGACGTCCACGGCCCCGGCCGGGTGGCGCTCTCCGGCGCGATGAGCCGCTCCACGGTGGCAACACGTGCGCCCGCGCCACCGCCGCCGCACCGTCACGGTCCTCAATGCGCTCCAGCGCCGCGAGATGCTCTGTCACGATCTCGTGGTGCGATCGCGACGACCGCACCGTGGGCCTCGCGACGCAGCGCCGTGTCGTGCAGTCCGTCGACGTAGGGCCCGAACCTTTCGTCGCCCGACCTTCCGGCGGCGCTCGGTGGAACCGGCGGTCGTGATCCCGGACCGTGAGCTCGTCATCGACCTCCTCCAGGTCGTGCAGCGAGGTCTGCAGCACCCGCACAAGCCAGCGAGCAGCGCTCGAACCGCACCATCCCCTGCTGCGCCAGCTTGATCAGTGCCTCCCGGACGGGCGTGCGCGAGACGCCGAGCTGGGTGGCCCGCGTCTGCACCGAGCGGACCTGGTCCACGCCTGTTACCCGAGCCCCCGCACCAGCTCCTCGGCGGCGCCGTACATCGCGCGCACCGTCTTGCCGTCGTGGAAGTCGCCGACGGCCGTCATCGTCCAGTGGGCATCGACCCGACGCAGGACGCTCATCACCACGCCGGTGCGCGGCGCCGAGTCGGTCAGCTCGAAGCGCACCAGCTCGGCGTTCGTGTCCAGGTCGAGCAGCCTGCAGTAGGCCCGGCTCACCTCGGTGAACTTCTGCCCCTGGAACGAGTTGACGACGAACACGATCGCTCGCGCGTCCTCGGGCAGCTTCGCGAGGTCGACGGTGATCGTCTCGTCGTCGCCCTCGCCGTGGCCGGTGAGGTTGTCGCCGGAGTGCTCCAGCGCACCGCGGAACGCGCTCTTGGACATGAACCACACCGAGTCGGTCTTCTTCCCCCGGGCGCCGATGACGATCGCGGATGCGTCGAGGTCGATGCTGCGCCCGCCCGCCGCCGGGTCCCAGCCCAGGCCCATCGCGACCCGGCGCAGCGCAGGCGCGCCGGTCTTGGTCAGCGAGACCGTCTGCCGCTTGGCCAGCGACACCTTCCCCTTGTCGAGGTTGATCGTGGACGGCGCGGCGGCCGCCGCAGGCTCGGCGGGCGGCGCGGGCGGCTCCTCGTCGACGGAGATGCCGTAGTCGGTCGCGATCCCGCCCAGGCCGTTCGCATAGCCCTGCCCGACCGCCCGCACCTTCCATCCGCCGCCGCGGCGGTAGAGCTCCACGCACAGCAGCGCCGTCTCCGCGCCGAGGCCGTCGGGCTCGAAGGACACCAACGGCGCACCGGCCACGGAGACGTCCATCCGCAGCCCGCCGAGCGCACCGAAGGTGGCCGGGCCGCGGCCGTCGAGGCTGGCCGTGACGACGACCTGCTCGATCGCCGCCTCCACAGCGTCGGGGGTGACGTCGACCCCGTCGGGGTTGTAGCGCACACCGGGCGCCTCGGGTTGGTTGTAGAACACGAAGTCGGCGTCGCCCCGGACCTTCCCCGTGGCGGCCACGAGCAGTGCGGAGATGTCGACGGGCGCGGCGGCCGAGACGCGCACCGAGACCGGACCGGGCGGGAGCGGCGCGTTGGCGCCCTTGGGCAGGGTCTGCACCCGGACGATCCTGCCAGTGCGGGCGCCGTCGCGCCCGCGCGTCTCCGGTCGTGTGTGCTCGGTAGGGTCGCTCGGATGACCGTCTCGGAGCTGTTCGACCCGGAAGCCTGGCGAGAGGTGGAGGGGTTCGGTTTCGCCGACATCACCTATCACCGGGCCGTCGACACCGGCACCGTGCGCATCGCCTTCGACCGGCCCGAGGTGCGCAACGCGTTCCGCCCGGCCACGGTCGACGAGCTCTACCGCGCGCTCGACCACGCCCGGCAGGCCCCCGACGTCGGGTGCGTGCTGCTCACCGGCAACGGTCCGTCACCGCGCGACGGCGGCTGGGCGTTCTGCTCGGGCGGCGACCAGCGCATCCGCGGCCGGTCGGGCTACCAGTACGCGAGTGGTGACACCGCCGAGACCGTCGATCCCGCACGGGCCGGGCGGCTGCACATCCTGGAGTGCCAGCGGCTGATCCGGTTCATGCCCAAGGTCGTCATCGCCGTCGTCCCGGGCTGGGCGGCGGGCGGCGGGCACTCGCTGCACGTCGTCGCCGACCTCACGCTGGCCAGCGCGGAGCACGCGCGCTTCAAGCAGACCGACGCCGACGTGGGCAGCTTCGACGGCGGCTACGGCTCGGCCTACCTCGCCAAGCAGGTGGGGCAGAAGTTCGCCCGCGAGATCTTCTTCCTGGGCCGGGAGTACTCGGCGGCCGATGCCCACCGGATGGGCGCGGTCAACGCCGTCGTGCCGCACGCGGAGCTGGAGGCCACCGCGCTGCGGTGGGCGAGGGAGATCAACGGCAAGTCCCCGACGGCGCAGCGGATGCTCAAGTACGCGTTCAACCTCACCGACGACGGCCTGGTCGGCCAGCAGCTCTTCGCCGGGGAGGCCACGCGCCTGGCGTACTTGACCGACGAGGCCGTCGAGGGCCGCGACGCGTTCCTGGAGAAGCGAGCGCCGGACTGGTCCGCCTACCCGTGGCACTACTGAGAGCCACGGAGGCACGCGCCTTGACCAGCGGCGCAGCCGACACGTGAGCACGGGCCCACCCTGGTCCGTGGCAGCGCTGATCCAGCGCCTCCGTGGACGCGCTCCAGGCAGGTTCCCGCGCCTTCCCGACACGGCCCCGAACAGCAGGCCGTCCGCCGCGGGCGTCACCGAGCCGACTGCGGTCGAGGCCGACAGGTCGCCGCCCGGCAGCTACGGGCGGTCCGCTCTCGCTCGCTGCCCGGACCGGGGACGAGCCCGAGCGCCCAGTGACGCGACGCGCACGCGTGGCGTCGTTCGTATTTG
>JAKDLE010000573.1 GCA_030453005.1 Pseudonocardia sp.
AGGGCAACCCGTACGGCAACGCGTTCCGCAAGCAGCGCACCCGGCTGACCACCGAACAGCAGGCCCAGCGCTCGGCCGACGGGTCGGTCGTGCGGACCTGGCACATCGTCAACCCGGACAAGCGCAACGCGCTCGGCCAGGAGGTCGGCTACGCGCTGATCCCCGAGGGCAAGGCCACACTGCTCGCCGACGACGCGTCGTCGATCCACGCCCGCGCGACGTTCGCGACCAACCACCTGTGGGTCACCCGCTACGACCCGGCGCAGCGCTACCCGGCCGGGGACTTCGTGAACCAGAACCCGGGAGGCGCGGGCCTGCCCGCCTGGGTGCAGGCCGACCGCGACATCGACGGCGAGGACGTCGTCGTCTGGCACACGTTCGGCACGACGCACTTCCCGCGCCCGGAGGACTTCCCGATCATGCCGGTGGACTACACCGGCTTCACGCTCAAGCCGGTCGGCTTCTTCGACCGCAACCCGGCGCTGGACGTGCCGCCCGCCCGCAGCGCGCACTGTCACGGGGACGGCGCCGACGTGCACGGGCCTGGGGCGGAGGACAGCCATGACCACTGACGCCACCGCGACCGGTTCGGGCACCGCCCCGGCCGGGACCGGCTTCCACCGCAGACTCGGCCTGCCCGACGTCATCGCGCAGAGCCTGTCGGTCATCGCCCCGGCGATGTCCGGCGCGTTCCTCACCTACCTGGCCTCGACGAAGGCGGGCGGCGCCACGCCGCTGGCGTTCCTGCTCGGGACGCTGGCGATGCTCGCGGTCGGCGGCACCGTCGCGATGTTCGCGCGGTCGCTGTCCTCGGCCGGGTCGATGTACACCTACATCACCCGCGGCGCGAACCGGCCGCTGGGCTTCCTCGGCGGCTGGTGCTACGCGGCGGCGTTCCTCGTGCTCGGCGGCGCGGTGCTGTGGGGCTTCGGGTTCTTCACCGCGAGCTTCGTCTCGCTGCTCACCGGCGGCGACCCGGCCTGGTACTGGTTCTCGCTGGCCGGGCTCGTGGTCATCGCGCTGATGAGCATGTTCGACATCCAGGCCTCCACCCGCACCCAGCTGGTGATCCTGGCGGTGACGATGGCGGCGCTGGTCGTCACGGCCGTCGTGGTGATCGGGATCGGGTCGCCGTCGACGAGCGTGATCGACGGGACGACGCCAGTGGCCGAGGCCGGGCGCAGCTTCGACCTCGCCGCGTTCTGGCCGAGCGCGGCCGGGGTGAGCTGGACCGGGGTCCTGTTCGGGCTGTCCTTCGCGATGCTGTCGTTCACCGGGGCCGAGGCGAGCGCGGTGCTGTCGGAGGAGACGCGCGACCCGCGGCGGGCGATCCCCCGCGCGGTCATCGGCTCGATCGTCGTGGCCGGCGTGTTCTACCTGCTGATCACCTACGCGACGTCGATCGGGTTCGGCGTCACGCAGGCGGCGACGGACTGGCCCGCCTCGGTGGCCGGGCTGGCCGCGGTGGCGCCGAACCAGGTCTTCGCCGCGGTGGTGCTCGCGTCCGCGGCGCTGGCGTCGCTGTTCTGCTCGCTCGGCGTGCACATCGCCGTGTCGCGGGTGCTGTTCGCGATGGGCCGCGAGCGGGTGCTGCCCGCGCGGCTGGGCACGCTGCACCCCAGGTGGGGCACGCCGTGGCGGGCGATCGCGCTGGTGCTCACCGTCTGGGTGCTGCTGGCGCTGGTCTCGCTCGGGTTCACCTCGCGGGGGAGCCAGGTCGCGCTGGCAGGCGGCGTCGACAACGGCCAGACCGGCGGGATCTTCCTGTTCACGTTCCTGGCCGGGATCGGCACCCCGCTGGTGATGTTCGTGTACCTGCTGCTCGGGGTCGCGGGCGTCATGCAGGGCAGGCGGGTCGGCAAGCCGGCGTTCCAGGTCGTCGGCACCCTCGCCGGGCTCGTCGGGGCGCTGGCGGTGTTCGGCGGGCTGTACTACTCGTTCGTCGAGGCCGCGCCCGGCGCCGGGATCCCGGTGCAGTACGCGATGATCCCGTGGGTGTGCCTGGGCGTCGTCGCCGTCGGGCTCGCCGTGGCGGCGTGGACCCACCGCTACCGGCAGGCCGTCTGGGGTGACATGGGGCGCGTGTTCGACGAGGTGTAGCCGAGCCTCGCTCAGACCCGGCGGCGCCGCCGCCGGGTCTGCTGCGGGCCGGCGCGCCAGCCGCTGGCTCGGCCGGTGCCGGGCGTGGCGGCCTGGTCCGGGGTCGGTGTGCTCCGGGGGCTCGTCCTGGGCCGTCGCGCCCTCCGCGGGCTCGCCCCCGGCGGGGTGCAAGCCTTCCGCCAGCCGGAGGTCGTCAACCGGCTCGGCCAGGCGGCCACAGCGCAACGGACGGCGCCGACCACGCCCGGGCCGTCGAGCTGATCAGCGGGTGTGCGATCGGCCTGCGGGCGGCGCTGTGGAACAGCGGTCTCGTGCGCGCCGCCGGGGTGAACGATCTCGTGACCGCGGCGGTGGCGATCGTGCACGATGCCACGGTCGGTAGGCGAGCGGAACGCCCGACGCTCACGGACTCGACGAACCCAGCGGCCTTCCGGCGCGATGGTCGGCGACCCGGTGCGGGACGCCCGGCGCGAACCGTGGTGTGCAGGCGGCGTACCCCGTCGGTCGGTCGGCCACCCGCTCCAGGTAGCCCAGCCGCTCCATGCCGGTGACCAGCTCGCTCATCGACGGGTGGGTCATCTGCGCCCGCGCGGCGAGCTCGGTCAGGCGGGCGCCTGCCCGGTCCAGGTTCTCGTACGCGGGAGTGATCCGCTCGTGCGGGCGAGGAACGCGTGGAGGTGATCGGCGAGGGCTTCGGTGTCGCCGGCCCCGGATCCCGCCAGTAACGCCAGGTGGATGGTGCAGCGCGCTGCGCGCTCGCCGGCCGGGCGCCCGCTCGTGTGGTCGATCCTCGGATCCCTGGTCGTCATGGTGCTGGTGGGCTGGCCGGTCTCACCGCGATGTCGCGCCGAGTTCCGGAGGTCCGGAACTCCCGAAGCTGACCCGAAGCGCAAGGTAGGACGTCAGGACTCGGATGGTGTGGCTGTGAGGCTGGCGCGCACGGCGGGGCTTGCCGCGACGTGG
>JAKDLE010000574.1 GCA_030453005.1 Pseudonocardia sp.
CGCCGTCACCCGGGGGGGCGACCTCACGCCGGGGCCGCTGGCGCCGGACCGCGGCGGGGCGCTGCGGCGCCGGGGCGTGGAGTCGGCGCCCGCGGGCGGGCACCGCGGCGCGCTGGAGGTGTGCGCGCTGGCCAGTGTGACGACCGAGGCGCTGCTGCGCGCCGTGCTGGGCCGCGCCGACGTGCACGAGGAGTTCGGCTGGCTGCGCGGGCTGTCGTTCGTCGAGGCCGGGCCCGACGGGCTGTTCCCGCACGATCTGGGTCGCGATGTGCTCGACGCCGACCTGCGGTGGCGCGACCCGGACGGCTACGCGCGGGTGTTCGCCGGCGAACGGGGTGTGTGCTCAGGGCCGGATCTCGTAGATCAGGTTGAACGGTGACTCGGCGGGGCGGCGGAACCGGGTGAATCCGGCGTCGGTCGCGACCTGCCGGATCGCGGCCTGCCCGGCCTGCGCGCCCAGGGAGTAGCCGCCGGGCTGGGACAGCCCGTTGGGCACGCAGAGGAACGTCGACCCGGTGTAGTAGAGCCGGCCCACCGGGTTGAGGTTGTCCTCGACCCGGTCGCCGGCGGCGGGCTCGACCAGCAGCCAGGCGCCGTCCGGGGCCAGCGCCTCCCGCACGTGCCGAGCGGCGCCGACCGGGTCGCCCATGTCGTGCAGCGCGTCGAACGTGGTCACCAGGTCGTAGCCGGTGCCGGTGAACGTCTGCGCGGACGCGACCTCGAAACCGACGCGGATGGCCACCCCGGCATCGACGGCCCGCTTGCGGGCCAGCTCGATGGACCCGTCGTGGTAGTCGGAGCCGATGACGGTGGTCCGCGGGAAGGCCTGGCCCAGGATGATCGACGATGCCCCGAGCCCGCAGCCGATGTCGGCCACCCTCGCCCCGGCGATCGCGCGCGAGTGGACCCGCGAGCGCTACGCCTTCGCCGGCTACGTCACCGGCTCGCCCCCGCCCGTCGACCGGGACGCGCTGCGCGCTGAGCTCGGCTACCGCCCCGACGAGCGGGTGTGCATCGTGACCGTCGGCGGCTCCGGCGTCGGCGGGCACCTGCTGCGCCGGGCGATCCAGTCCCTGCCCGAGCTGGGGCGGCGGGTGCCGGGGCTGCGCACCGTGGTGGTCACCGGGCCGCGGATCGACCCGGCGTCGCTGACGGTGCCCGCCGGCGTCGAGGTGCGCGGCTACGTCCCCGACCTGCACCGCCACCTCGCCGCCTTGCGACGTCGCCGTCGTCCAGGGCGGGCTGACCACCGCGATGGAGCTGACGGCCGCGCGCCGCCCGTTCGTCTACGTCCCGCTGCGCGGGCACTTCGAGCAGAACCGCCACGTCCGGTACCGGCTGGAGCGCTACCGGGCAGGCCGCTGCCTGCTCTGGGACGAGGCCACCCCCGACCGGCTCGCCGACGCGGTCGCCTCCGAGATCGACCGGGACCCCGACTACCGGCCGGTGGAGACCAACGGCGCGGCCCGGGCCGCGGCGCTGCTGGCCGAGCTGATCTGAACCGGAACGGCGACCGCGCAGACGACGACCCGGCATCGTCGGCGACGGACCGGGGCAAGCCGGCAGGCGACGCCTCGCGCAACAGCCGGTCGATCTCGGCCATGACGAACGCGACGACGCGGTCGTCGCCGAGGGCCGCACCCGGCGCACGGCCGTGGCGAACCGGTCCTCGCCGAGGCGAGGCTGTGCGGGATCGAGCCCAGCACGGCCCACAGCCGGCGGGCCTCCGGGCCGAACGTGGGGGGCGCGGTGGTCGACGCCGTCGTCGCTCCGTGGACGACGGCGGCCGCCTCGCCGGCACCGGCCCGGGCCAGCAGCTCGATCAGGTTGCGCAGGGTGATCCACTGCTGGGTCCAGTTGGCGTGCCGGTGCCGCGGCCGGCACGGCGAGCCCGCCCGGGCGCTGCGCTCCTACCGCGACACCAGCAGCACCACGCCGGTGGCGGCTGGGCAGCCGCCCGACAAGCGGGTCGCCCGTCGGTTGGCCGATCTCACGCCGCTGTACCGCAACAGCGCGACGGCGGTGGAGATCCCGCTCACCCAAGGACGATCTCGCGAGTTTCGTCGGGGCCACCCGGACGACCGCGAACCGCGCGCTGCGCGCGTTGGGCACCGGTGAGGTGATCAGCGGCTGCTGCTCGCGGCCCGCTGTGCCGGCGTTCCGCAGCGGCCGTGGTCGCACTGGAGTCGCTAGGATGGGTATCTACCTACTTCTACGGAGGTAATGGTGACCACGATGAGCGCACAAGACTTCAACCGCGACGTGAGTGCGGCGAAGCGGGCGGCCTCGGCAGGCCCGGTCGTGATCACCGACCGGGGGAAGCCGGCGTACGTGCTGCTGTCGATCGAGGACTATCGGCGCCTTGGTGACGACCGCACCATCGTCGACTGGCTGCAGATGGCGGAGGACGTCGAGTTCGAGCCCGCTCACCTGAGCTCACTGCCCCGGACCGTCGAGCTGTGAGCTTCCTGCTCGACACGAACGTCGTCAGTGAGCTTCGAAAACGGCCCGGCGTGGTCGATCCGAACGTGTCGGCCTGGTCCCGGGCGCGTCCCGTCGAGGACTTGTTCATCAGTGTCGTGACCGTCCTGGAGATCGAGATCGGCGTCGCCCGGGTGGAACGTCGTGATCCCCGGCAGGGGAAGATCCTGCGGAGCTGGCTGGAGGTCGCGGTCCTCCCGGGGTTCTCGAACCGCATCCTGCCCGTCGGCCTCGACGTAGCCCGGCGGGCAGCACCGTTGCACGTGCCGGACCCGCGGCCGGAGCGGGATGCCTACATCGCCGCGACAGCGCTCGCAGCAGGCTTGACGGTCGTGACTCGGAATGTCGCCGACTTCGAGTACACGAAAGCCGCGCTGATCAACCCCCCGCTGGGGCGGCGAACGCCTCGACCCCAACCCCATCCTGCGCTGGCTCATCCCCCAACTCCGGGCCGCGTGACCGAGCGAGGTCCCGATACCGTGGTGGATCGGCTACCGCTGCTACCGCAACGCCGATAACCGCAGGTCAACCACGCTCAGACGCTCACTCCACGAGAGCCGCACCC
>JAKDLE010000575.1 GCA_030453005.1 Pseudonocardia sp.
GCGCGCGCCCCGGCTGCTCACCGCAGCGAGCCCTCCGACATGGCGTCCTGCCCGGCGTGGTGCTGGGCGGTGAAGGCGTTGATGGCGTCCCACTGCCGGGCGGCGAGGGGCTCGCGGACGCTGCGGGTCCAGGCCTCGTTGGCCAGCAGCCGCTTGGTGGTGCCCTGGAACACGGGCATCACGTGGTTGGCGAACAGGTGGTAGTGGTGCTGGGTCTGCTCCCACGGCGCCCAGTTGTGGGCGAACATCAGGTACGCGCCGAACCCGCCCTGGGACTGCTCCTGCAACCGTTCGATCTGGTCGATCGCGTCGGCGGGGGTCCCGATGACGCCCATGCCGGACTCGATGACGAAGTCGCCGCGCTCCTTGGTCGTCTCGCCCATGACCCCGAGCTGGGGGGCGGCGGCGGTGTGCTGGAGGTAGTCGAACCAGGCGTCGATGCCGTGGGCGACGTCGGCGACCGCCTGGTCCTTGGTGTCGGCGAGGTGCATCGGGCCGACCAGGCGCCATCCGGAGCGGTCGACGTCCTGACCGAACTCCTTCGCCCGCTCCTCCACCACGCTCCAGTGCATGCCCAGCGCGTCGAACCCGGCCTGGCTCATGGTGGCGCCGATGGAGATCATCCCGAGCCCGTGCTTGCCGACCAGGCGCGGCCCGGACGGCGAGACGATCGCGGCGGTGGCGATCTCCGGGTGCGGGTCGGAGAAGCTGTCCATCTGCAGCCGGGCCTCGACCAGCTTGTAGCGGCCGGTGTCGATGGAGATCGGCTCGTCGTCGCGCAGCAGGTGCATCAGCACGTCGACGGCGGTCTCCAGGGCGGCGCGCGCGTCGGCCGGGTCGAGCCCGAGCATGAGCGCGTCGGTGGCCAGCGCACCGGGCCCGACCCCCATCATCGCCCTTCCCCGGGTGAGGTGGTCGAGCAGCACCAGACGGTCGGCCACCAGGAACGGGTTGTGGTAGGGCAGCGACAGCACGCCCGCCCCGAGCTTGATGTTGCGCGTCACCTGGGCGACGTGCGCGATGAACATCAGCGGGTCGCCGATCGGCTCCACCCCGCAGGAGTGGTGCTCGCCGAACCACGCCTCGTCGAAGCCCATCCGGTCCAGCAGTTGCACCAGCTCCACGTCGCGCTGCAGCGAGTACGTCGGGTTCTGCCCGACCGGTCCGCCTATAGACCGGTGCACCTGTGCGGGGGCAGGAAGATGCCGAAGCGCATGCGGGCCACGAGGACTCCTCGGGTGGACTCGACGCCCGGCGGTCGGCGGGCGCCGCCTGTGATTGTCGGCACAGCCGACGCCCGCTGTCAACGGAGGAGTTGACGATCAGCGGCCGGTCCAGCGTGGTTCCCGCCGCTCGGCGAACGCGGTGGCGCCCTCGCGCGCGTCCTCGGAGGTGAACACGGTCGCCAGGATCGCCGCCTGGCGGTCCCAGACCTCGTCGCCGGGCCAGGTCGGGGCCTCCACCAGCACCTTCTTGGTGGCGCGGACGGCGAGCGGTCCGTTGCGGGAGATCCGCAGGGCCAGCTCACGCGCGGCGTCCAGTGCGCCCCCCGGCGCGGTGAGCCGGTTGACCAGGCCCCACCGGTGGGCCTCGACGGCCGTCATGGGGTCGCCCGTCAGCGCGTGCTCCATCGCGATCTGCGGCGGGATCCGGCGGGGCAGCCGGAGCAGTCCGCCCGCCCCGGCCATCAGTCCGCGCCGCACCTCCGGCAGGCCGAAGGAGGCGTCCTCGGCCGCGACGACGAGGTCGCAGGCCAGCGCCAGCTCGCACCCGCCCGCCAGCGCGTAGCCCTCGACGGCGGCGATGAGCGGCTTCGCGGGGGGCGCCTGGACGAGCCCGCCGAACCCGCGGCCCTCGACGGAGGGCACCTCGCCGCGCAGGAACGCCTTGAGGTCCATCCCCGCGCAGAACGTGCCGCCCGCGCCGGTGAGGACGCCGACGGTGAGGTCGTCGTCGGCGTCGAGCAGGTCCATCGCCGCGGCGACGGCCACGCTCGTGGCGGCGTCGACTGCGTTGCGGACCTCGGGTCGGTCGAGGGTGACGACGAGCACGCCGTCCGCCCGGTCGATGCGGACACCGGTGTCGGTCATGTCGCTCTCCTTGCGGTCTTCGGGTCGTCAACGTTAGCGTTGAAAGGTGCACTCACTGGTGGCGCTGATGCGGCGGTTCGCGATCGACTGGCTCGGTCGGGCCGACGCGTCGGTCTGCGCGGAGATCATGGACCCGTCCTACTCCATCCTCATCGGAGGACACACCCTCGACGGCCGCGACGACGCCTACATCCCGGGCACCCTCGCCCAGCTGAACCGTTTCCCGGGCCTGCTGCTGAGCGTGCAGGACCTCATGCTCGACGGCGAGCGCGTCGCCATGCGCTTCACCGAGCACGGCCCGTCGGCGGCCGACGGGGGACAGCCCGCGGCCTGGAGCGGCATCGGTCTGTTCACCTGGGACGGGCGGCGGCTCACCCGCAACGTCACCGAGGAGGACTACCACTCCCGGCGCCGCCAGCTCGCGCAGCGCCGCAGCGACCCGGTGGAGTCCCCGGCCGCCGCGCCGTGGGCCGCGCTCCCGCAGGCGGGCGACGAGGCGGCGGAGCAGACGGTCCGGGCCTGGCTGGAGGCGGGCGACCTGCGCTCCGTCGTCCTCGACGACGGCTGGACCGGGCAGCCCACTCCGCCGCTGCTCGACGTCACCGGGGTGCGGGTGGGGGAGCTGTTCTCCGCGGGCGGCAGCGTCGGCTTCCAGGCCGTGCAGACCGGGCGGTACCTGGGCGGGCTGCCCGACACCGAGGGGCGCGAGGGCCGGGAGGCGCAGCTGAGCGTGATCGGGATGGTCGAGGTCGGCGCCGACGGATCGGTCACCGGGCGCGTGGTGCGCGACCGGGTCGGCCTGCGGCGGGCGGTGCGTGCGGCATGAGCGGCACCGTGGGCGTGATCGGCGGCGGGACGATGGGCATCGGGATCGCCTACGTGTTCGCGACCGCCGGGTTCGCCACCACCGTCGTCGAGCCCGACGCCGAGCGCGGCGGCGGGCTGCGCGGGACGC
>JAKDLE010000576.1 GCA_030453005.1 Pseudonocardia sp.
ACGACCCGCGCCTCGGTGGCCCGACAGGCTCTGGCCGCGGGGGCCGGGGTGATCCCCTGGGCCACGAGCAGCTCGGCGAGCACATTGGCGTGGCGCGGCGCCAGCGCCGCGACGACCGCGAGGCCCGGCCCGTGCCGGTCGCGGAGATGATCGACCAGACCCGTGCGTTCGGCGTCGGTGAGCCCCCGCCAGATCGACCGCACACCGGTGTCGTCGAAGGCCGCGACGATGGCGGGAAGGTCGGTCTGGTCCGGGTCGACCCCGAGACGCGCGCCGGCCACGATCGCCACGGCACGTCGTCTGCTCAGGGTCGCCCCCGCGGTCGGCCGGATCCGATCCGTCCCGGACAGGGAGATCAGGGCGTCGACGAGCCAGGTCTCGCCGCGGATCCGCGGATCCAGCGCGCGGGTCCCGAGCACGTCGGCGAGCAGCGTGTAGCGGTCGGCTTCGAGGAGCTGGCCCCGATGGAGGTGGGCGAGCACGGCGTCGCCCAATTCGCTCTCCGGCAGGTCGGTCAACACCACGGTCACGTCGGCTGCTCCCCCGTCGGCGAGTGCATCGAGTACCGCGAGCACGGACGCGCACGCGACGATCCGCACCCGCGTGCCGTCCAGCTCGATCTCGTGATCGCTTCGCCAGCTCGGCGGTGCAGCCGACCGGATCCCGATGACCCGGCAGCCCTCGCCCAGCTTCGCGAGTTGGGTGCGCACCCGGCTCAGGACGGCCCGTTCGGTCGGGGTCGGGAGCTCAGCGGTCGCCATCGCTCAGCATTCGCCCCTCGCTCAGCATGCGCAGGGTGACCTCGACCTCGGCGTCGCCGGTGATGGCGGCCTCGAGCTCGCGGATCACCGCGCTGCGGGTGCCGCCGAACACCCGGGTGCCGCGCTGCCGCTCCTCCCGGTCGGCACGTTCCGCCGCCTCCTGGCGGGCCCGTTCCGCCGCTTCCCGTCGAGCGAGTTCATCCGCTTCCCGTCGGACACGGTCCTCTTCACGTCGGACACGGTCCTCGGCGTCGCGGCGCGCGCGGTCCTCCGCGTCCCGGCGGGCGCGCTCCTCGGTCTCCCGACGGCGGCGCTCGTCGTCCAGCCCCGCCAGCACGGCAAGGACGCCGTCGCGCGCGTCCCGGAGTGCCTTGGCCATCGGGGCGGCGTCCTCGTTGGTCGCCGCACCGGTGCGCAGGGTGCGACGGATCGTCGCAGCCGCGTCACCCTGCAGCGTCGGCAGCAGGTCCAGGACGTTCCAGTCCGCGTTGCGCAGCGACTGGGCGACCTGTGCCGCGGACGACAACGACCGACCGAGGGTGACGAGCGGGACGTCGATCGCCTCCCCGGCGAGAACGGACACCAGCCCTGCGGGCCCGTCGGCGCGCCGCAGTGCGGCCAGCAGCCGCCCCCCGACCTCAGCGGTGTGCCGCCGCGCCGCAACCTCGTCCGAACCCGCGCCCAGCCGGGGCATCAGCTCCTCCAGCACCGCCACCAGCTCGGCCGCCGGGGCGCGCAACTGCTCGGCGCGGATGCCGATCCGGGCGAACCGGGCCAGCGAGCGCGGCGAGATCACGCGCGCGTCCACGTCCTCGCCGAACAGGATGCCTGCGCGTTCGACGGCCACCGCCCAGTCGGGCGCATCGGGCATCGCCTGCGGACGCAGCACCATGTCGTCGCGGACCTCGTCGACCGTCGCAGGCGGATCGACGATCTGACCCGCTCGCACCCAAGCTCGACGGCTGAGCTCGGCGTAGGTGGCGATGACGAGGTTCTCGACGCGGGTCTCCAGCCCGAGGTCGCCGAGCCAGGCGCGGACCTGCCGGACGGGCAGGTCGTCGTCACCGAGCCCGGCGGCCCGCCGCTCGAACTCGGTCTCCCAGTGCCGGGACAGCACGAACGGCCCGCCGTGCTCCTCTCCGAGTTGCAGAGGATGGGCGAGCTTCGCCAGCGCGGGGCGCTCCGGTTTGTCGGTCTCGGTCCGGCCGCCGTCGGCGTCGATCGCGCGTCGCACCACGGCCAGCACGGTCCGCAGCTCCGCGGCCGACACGGGCTGTCCCCTGCGTTCCGGGTCGAGACGGGGATGGTCGGGGAAGGTCGCGGCGAAGCACTGGTCGGCGAGCGCGCCGAGGGCATCGGGGAACGACCGGCCGACGTCGAGCTTCGGGGTCAGGGCCGGGTCGAGGCTGATCAGGTGGTTCGACCAGTCGAGCACGTTGTCGTCGTCGGTCTTGGCCAGCCCGTAGGCCTGCTTGAGCACGATCCGAAGCTCGGCGCGCAGGTTCTCACCCTGGTTGCGCAGCAGGTCGCGGGCTCGCTGCCGGTCGTCGGCGCCGAGTCGGGTGGCGTTCTCGTCCAGGCGGCTGCCCGAGAGCAGGTACTCGATCCGGACGAGCGTGCCGATCTTCGTCAGGACCCCGCGGGTGACGTGGCCGGGCAGCCAGGCCACGCACCGCCTCGCCCCGCGTTCCTTCAGCTCGTTGAGGCGGTTGCGGTCCTCCGCGGCCGAGAAGTGCGCCGAGTCGAACGGGTAGTCGAGGAGCAGTCGCCAGCGGCCGGCCGCGGAGGGTTCGAATACCTCGTCGCGCAGCTCGGAACGGTCGCGGACGTTGCCGTAGACGATCTCGATGGTCCGCCTGCTACCCCGCCAGACGATCGGGTGGTCGAGCTCGAATGCGCCGTCGTCGTGGATGCCGAGCTCGCCGAGCAGGAGTTCGCGCAGCAGCCTGCGGTGCGCCGCGTCGTTGTCGACGTGTGCGACCAGCTCGAGGATCTGCCCGGTGTCGACCCCGACGAGCTGCAGCCGCACGCTCGGGTCGTCCTCGTGGCCGACCTTGAGCTCCGGCACCCGGCTCGCCCAGCTCCGGATCCGGCGGATCACCTCGGCCACCTCCTGGCCGGGGATCATCGAGGTGACGGTGCCGTGGTTGAGCGCCGCGAGCCTGCGGGCGGTCATGTCGCGCAACGCCGGGACATCGGGCGCGAGCGCGGACAGCAGCAGCGTCTTCGCTATCCGGTCGTCGGCCCGGAAGGCCGTGACGACCGCGGCCGGCGCCTCCGAGCG
>JAKDLE010000577.1 GCA_030453005.1 Pseudonocardia sp.
GCGGCGAGCGGGTGGACACGCTCCTGACACGGCGCTAACCACTGAACGCTCGGGGGGACGAAGCGCCGATCCGCAGCGGCGCCTGCGCCGCGGGAGTCTCGGGGCGGTCCCCGCGTGCGAGCCGCCACCAGACCGGCAGCAGGTCTTCGGCGAGCACCTCTGACCAGCTCGGATGCTGGGTCTCGACGGTGCTCCGCGCCCGCAGGCCCATCGCGCGTCGCCCGGCCGGGTCGTCGATCAGCGGGTCGAGCGCCGCGACCCACGCCTCGGGTGATCGCCCCGCAACCGCCACCCCGTCGACACCGGGCGCGGCGAGCCACTGCGCCGTGCTGGCGTCCGCAGGCACCAGTGCGGGCAGGCCCGACGCCATCGCCTCCGCCACGACGTTGCCGATGGTCTCGGTTCGCGACGGGAACGCGAACACGTCACAGCTGGGGTAGATCCACGCGAGCTCGTCCTGCGGGAGCACCCCGGGCAGGGTGGCGGCGGGTCCGACCAGCGCGCGGATCCTGGGTAGATCGGTGCCGTCGCCTGCGACGAACAGGTGTGCCCGGTCGCCCAGGGCGTGCACCGCCCGGGCGACGGTCAGCACGTCCTTGGAGGGGTCGGCACGTCCCGCGAACAGCACCACGGGCCGGTCCTCCGGCACCCCGTAGACCCGGGCGAGGCGCTCGCGATCCCGTCGGGCGGGGTCGAACCGCGCCGTGTCCACGCCGCGGCGCATGCGGGACACGCTCCCCGCGGGGAACCTCGGGGCCATGCTCGCCTCGTCGGCGTCGTTGGCGACGAGCAGGTGGTCGCACGACCGGAGCAGCCCGTCGCGCCTGCGGCGCAGCACCTCCCCGGTCAACCGGTCGACGCCGAGGCGCTCGGCCAGTTTCCGCGCACACGGGCTGGGTAGGCGACCGACGAGCTGGCGGCTGTATATCCGGCCCAGGTGGGGCACGTCGGTCTGGATCGCCGCGACCAGCGGCCTGCGCAGCCGTGGCGCGAGGCGAGTGGCGGTGCGAGCGAAGGCGAACGAGTGGGTGATCTGCCAGACGTCGTGCCGGTGGAGGTGGCGGGCCAGCCTGGGGTGATACGGAGCGAGGTCGGTGGCGTCCCCCCGGCGGCCGAGCCGTCGACTGACCGGACCGGTCCCCAGCACAGCAGGCAGCGACACGAAGCGCGCGTTGGGGGCGACCGGGTCGACGCGCTCGCGCGCACCCAGGACGTACACGGTCAGGTCCAGCCGGCCCCGGCAGACGGCGGCCGCCTCCGTCAGCCGCTCCCACGTCTTGATGTGCCCGCCCGCGGCCGGTGTGCGGTACAGGTCGACGAGCACGGCCACGGAGACGGGGCTGGGGGGCATGCGGCGGGATACCCCGAGCCCGCGGCCCTCATGCCGGGGGACCGGGGCCGCCACCCGGCCGGGCCGGGTGTGTGTAAGCCCTCGCGCCTCGGCAACTCCCCCGGAGTGGACACCGAGGACAGGGGCGACCCGCCCGGGTATGACGGCGCCCGAACCGCACCTGGGGCGTCCACACCTGGGGCGTCCACGTGACGGCGGCCCTCGGCACCGGCTTCTCGTTCGCGGCGACCCCGGCGGTCGTCGCGCTGGTCCTCGGCGTGGTCGTGTTCGTCGCGATCGGCGCGCTCACCTACGAGCGCGAGCGCGCGTACTCCTCCGCGCTGATCTACCTGGTCGTGGGCCTCGCCGCCGCCGGGGTGATCGACGCGTTCGGGCTGGGCTGGTTCGAGCTGATGCGCCACCCGCACGTCCTCGAGCGCGTCGCCGAGGTCACCCTCGTGTTCGCGCTGTTCGCGACGGGGCTGCGCATCGCGCCGCTGCGCCGATCGGTCTCCGTCGCGACCGCGCTGCTGCTCGGCGTGGTGATGTCGGTGACGGTCGCCGCCGTGGCGGCCTTCGGCGTGCTGGCCATGGGCCTTTCGCTCGGCGCGGCGATCATCCTCGGCGGGATACTGGCGCCGACCGACCCCGTGCTCGCCGGTTCGCTCGGCGCCAACCCGCCCGGCGAGGCCGAGGACGAGCAGCGCGACGCGCCGATCGCGCTGAGCGTCGAGTCCGGGTTCAACGACGGCGTCGCGTTCCCGTTCGTCGTACTCGGTGTGTTCGTGGCCCAGCGGGGCGGCATCGGCTGGCTCGTCGAATGGGCCCTCGTCGACGTGCTCTACGGCATCGGGGTCGCCGTCGTGGTGGGCGTGCTGGGCGGCGTCGGGATCGCCGCGGCGGCCTGCGCGCTGCGCGCGCGTGGCCTGGTGGCGGCCGAGCTCGACGGGTGGGTCGCCATCGGTGCCGCCCTCGCGATCTTCGGTGCCGCGCAGCTCGCGGGGAGCTACGGCTTCGTCGCCGTGTTCCTCGGCGGCGTCGCCTTCCGACGCTACGAGCGCGGCCGCGACTACACGAGGGAGATCCACGACTCCGCGGACGTGGTGCGCAACTTCGCCGAGCTCGCCACCATCCTGCTGTTCGCCAGCATGGTGAACTTCGCCGCGCTCGCCGGACGGCCCGGCCTCGCCGGCTGGCTGCTCGTGCCGCTGCTGCTGCTCGTCATCCGGCCGCTCGCGGTGCTGCTCACGCTGACCGCGGTGCGGGGGATGCCGCTGCGCGAGCGCGCCTTCCTCGCCTGGTTCGGGGTGAAGGGCGTCGCGTCGCTGTACTACGTCGGGGCCGTGGTCGCCGCCGCGGTGCTGTCCTCCGACGAGACCGCCACCGTCGCGTGGACGGCGATCGCCGCGGTCATCGTCTCGATCGTGGCGCACGGCCTCACGTCCTCCTGGCTGCGCACGAAGCTCCTGGCCCGATCATGACGGGAGGTGGTGGCGTGGCCCGGTGTGGGTGGAGACCTCCGCCTACCGGCTCTACCAGCACCTCGGCAACCTGTCCCCCGCCGACCTGCGGCTCGCCCCGTAGATGACGAACCGCTCATCCCCGCAAACGGGGTCCCGCTGTCGTGTTAGCGCTCGCCGACGAATAACACCCGATTCGCGTTCCTGATCTCTCGTCCTGTGCTATCGCAACTGTTCGCGGTTGCGTCTGGCC
>JAKDLE010000037.1 GCA_030453005.1 Pseudonocardia sp.
CTCCGAGCCCGTCGTGCGTCCGCTGCTGGCCCTGACCGTGGTCGGGGCGCTGGCGGCGGCCATCATGGTGGCGTGAGTACCGCGGAGGTCGTCGTCGTCTACGACGTGTCCTGCCCGAGCTGTTCGGAGATCGCCCGGGAGCTGCCCGACCTGCTGCGGGTGCCCGTGCGGGTGCGGTCCTGCCGCGACCCGCAGCTCGCCGTCGCCTATCCGACGTTGCGCGCCTCGGTCCGCCGCTGCGCCACTCCCGCGCTGGGCACGGTGCGTACCGACGGGTCGGTGCGCTGGTGGCCCGGGCTGACCGGCGCACTCGGCGTGCTGCCGGTGGTGCGGCTCCGCGGGCTGCGCGGGGCCGTCGGCCTGCTGTGGACGGCGTTCGGCGCGCGCAGATGAGTTCCGGGTCCGTTCGCGTCCACACCGGTATGACCACCGTCGCCCTGATCCCCGGCGCCGCCTCGGACCCTTGTACCGGTACCTCGTGGACGCCGACCTGAGCCGCCGCGGCCACGACCTGGCGGACGCGGCGGTGGCGCAGATCGCGGACCGCGACGACGTCGTTGTCGTCGCCCACTCCTTCGGCGGGTTCACCGGCCCGCTGGTCCGCGCGCGCCGACCCGTACGGCACCTGGTGTTCCTCACCGCGATGATCCCGACGCCGGGCGAGGCGCCCGGCGACTGGTGGGCGAACACCGGGCACGCAGGAGACCCCGCGGCCGACGCCGACGACGAGATCGCGGTGTTCCTGCACGACGTCGAGCCGGGCACCGCCGCCGAGGCGCTGCGGCACGGGCGCCCCGAGTCCGACACACCGATGGGGCGCCCGTGGCCGCTGCCCGCGGTGCCCACCACGTTCCTGCTCTGCCGCGACGACCGGTACTTCCCGGCGGAGTTCCCGCGTCGGGCCGTCCGCGAGCGCCTGGGGATCGAGCCCGTCGAGATGGCGGGCGGCCACCACCCGATGCTGTCGCGCCCCGTGGAGCCGGTCGACCGGTTGGCGGCCGTCACCGTCTAACGTGGCCTCACGTGACCACCACCTCGCCGTTCGGCTCCTGGCCCACGCCGATCACCTCCGAGCTGGTCGTGGCGGCGGCCGTCCGGCTCTCCGACGCCCACGTCGACGGCGCGGACGTGGTGTGGTCGGAGGGCCGTCCGTCCGACGGGGGGCGCACGCAGCTCGTGCGCCACCGCGACGGCGAGCAGACCGACCTGCTGCCCGCGGGCCGCGACGCGCGCACGGGCGTGCACGAGTACGGCGGCGCGGCGTGGTGGGCGCGCGGGGGCGTCGTGTGGTTCGTCGACTGGGCCGACCAGCGCCTCTACCGGCTGGCCCCCGGCGGGGAGCCCGAACCGCTCACCCCCGAGCCCGCCGCGCCGCGGGCCGACCGCTACGCCGACGGTGACGTGTGCGGCGACGTGCTCGTCTGCGTCCGGGAGCGACACGCCGACGGGCAGGTGCGCAACGAGATCGTGCGGCTCGCGTCCGGCCGCCCGTCCGAGCCCGAGGTGCTCGTCACCGGCCCCGACTTCGTCGCCGCCCCCCGCCTGAGCCCCGACGGCACGACACTGGCCTGGCTGCACTGGGACCACCCGTCCATGCCGTGGGACGCCACCGAGCTCGTCGTGCGCGACCTGCGCACCGGCGAGGAGACGGTGGTGGCGGGCGGGCCGGGGGAGTCGGTCACCGAGCCGCGCTGGCACGCCGACGGGTCGCTGTGGTTCGTCTCCGACCGCACCGACTGGTGGAACGTCTACCGCTGGGCGGCCGGGTCCGACATCGAGGCGATGGTGCGCATCGACGCCGAGATCGGCGTGCCGTCCTGGCGGTTCGGCGACGCCCGCTACGCCGTCCTCGACGACGGCACGGTCGTGTACGCCCGCCGCCGCGACGGCGTCGACGCGCTCGGGGTGCGCGGCACCGGCGGGTTGATCGCCGACCTGGACCTGCCGTTCACGAACGTGGCCACGGTGCGCGCGGCGGGGCCCGACGCGGTGGTCGTGGTGGCGGGCAGCCCCACCAGCGAGACGGGCGTGTACCGGGTGACGCTGCCCGACGACGACTCCGACGTCACGTCGGCGACCCTGCGCGCCCCCCGCGACCTGGACCTCGACCCGGCAGGCGTCTCCGTGCCCGAGGCCGTCCGCTTCCCCTCCACCGACGCCCAGGGCGAGCCGCGCACGGCGCACGCGCTCTACTACCCGCCCGCGAGTGCGACCCACGTCGGACCCGCCGACGAGCTGCCGCCGCTGCTGGTGGTGATCCACGGCGGCCCGACGGGAGCGGCCGTGCCTGCCTTCGACGTCGGCACACAGTTCTGGACGAGCCGCGGGTTCGCCGTCGTCGCCGTCAACCACGGCGGCTCCACCGGCTACGGCCGCGCGTACCGCTGCGAGCTGCGGGGGCAGTGGGGCGTGCTCGACGTGGCCGACTGCCTCGCCGCGGCCCGCCGACTGGCCGACGACGGTCGCGTCGACACCGAGCGCCTGCTGATCCGCGGCGGCTCCGCGGGCGGGTTCACGGTGCTCGCGGCACTGGCGCGCGCGGACACCCCGTTCGCAGCGGGGGCCGACCACTTCGGCGTCGCCGACCTGGAGGCGCTGGCCCGCGACACCCACAAGTTCGAGAGCCGCTACCTGGACAGCCTGGTGGGCCCCTACCCCGAGGCGCGCGAGACCTACGTGGAGCGCTCCCCGATCCACCGCGTCGAGCAGTTCTCGCGGCCGCTGATCGTGCTGCAGGGGGCCGAGGACGAGGTCGTGCCGCCCGCGCAGTCGGAGCTGATCGTCGACGCGCTGCGCGCCAAGGGCGTGCCGGTGGCCTACCTGCTCTTCGACGGAGAGCAGCACGGGTTCCGCCGCGCGGAGAACATCCGCCGGGCCCTGGACGCCGAGCTCAGCTTCTACGCCCAGGTGCTGGGCTTCGAGCTGCCTGCGGCGGCGGGCATCGAGCCGGTGCGGATCGAGAACCTGTGATCACACGACGAACAACCGGACCCGGGCGTCGAGCCTCGTGAGATCGGCCGGGTCGCTGGTGGCGACGAGGTGGTCGTGGCGCAGCCCGCACAGCACGACGGAGGCGTCCACGACGTCGTTGGTCCCCGCCCGGGCGCAGAGCTCGCCCGCAGCGCGTGCCCCGACGGCGTCGAGCACGAACACCTCCGGGCCACCGCGGGCGGCGAGGAACGCGGCCAGCCGGGCCTGTCGTGCGCCTCCCCGCCACGCCTGGGCGAGTGCGGCGGCGGGCACGAGCACCGGGAGCCTGCGGTCCCGGATCCTCGTCACGAGCGCGCGAGCGCGGTCGGTGCCGCGCTCGATCGCGATGAGTGCCCCGGCGTCCAGCGTGACGCCGGTCGTCACGCGGACGGGGAGGCGAGCGCCGTGTCCACCTCGGCGAGCAGGGCGGCCGAGGGCGGGGCACCTGCTGCGTCGTCCGCCTCGGCCAGCCAGTCGTCGAGGGTGCCCGCACGCCGGAAGTGCTCGGCGGCGGTGTGGAACCATCCGGACACCGACGCGGCGCGACCCTCCCGCACGGCGCGGCGGGCCTCGTCGGCCACCTGGTCCGGGACGCTGATCGTCAGCTTCGTGGTCATACTGCTGATACTACCGCGCTGGTCGAGAGTGGCGCGGCGATCCGCCTCACCCGCCCGTCGCGGTGCCCACCAGCTCGCGCGTCTCGGGTGCGCCCCTCGGCGTGGTCGTGCGGGCCCGGCTGAGCCGGTGCTCCACCCACATCGCGAACCGGCTGAGCAGGTAGTTGATCACGATGAAGATCACCGCGAGCACGAAGAACAGCTGGATGGGGTTGTCGAGCTGCACGATCGCGATCTGGGCGAACCGGACGGCCTCCGGGTACCCGATGATGAACCCGAGCGAGGTGTCCTTGAACACCACCACGAGCTGGCTGATCAACGCGGGCAGCATCACGCGGAACGCCTGCGGGAGCTGGATCAGGCGCAGTGACTGACCGCGGGTGAGCCCGACCGCGGCCGCGGCCTCGGCCTGGCCCCGTGGCAGCGACGCGACCCCGGAGCGCACGATCTCCGCGATGATCACGGAGTTGTAGGCCGTCAGCCCGATGACCAGGTACCACAGCTTCGGGAGGACGATCCCGACCTCCGGGAGGATCTGGTAGGCCAGGTAGATCGCGATGACCACCGGGAGCCCGCGCAGGAGGTTGATCAACCCGACGACGGCCCACCGGTACCAGGATGCGCTGGTGATCCGCGTGAGCGCCAGGAGGGTGCCGACGACCAGGGACAGCGACATGGCCAGCGCCGCGGCGATGACGTTGTTGAGCAGGGCCTCGGCCAGCCCGGTCCACAGCGCGGAGAACTGGGGATCCGCCGGGTTGACCAGCGGGCCCCACTTCGCACCGGCGAACTGGCCGGCCTGGCCCAACCGGACCAGCACGACCGCGACGACGCCGAGCAGCAGCACACCGGCGATCACGGAGCCGATCAGCACCCGGCGTCGGGTGCGGGGCCCCGGGTTGTCGTAGAGCACGGGATTACTCATCGCGACACCGCCACCCTGCGCTCCAGTACGTCGAGACCGAACCCGGCCGGGACCGTGATGAGCAGGTACCCGACCGCGACGCCGAGCAGCACCGGGATGATCGACAGTCCGCGCGCCGACACCAGGGTGGCGAACGTGCTGAACAGCTCCCCGCCGACCCCGAACGCCCCGACGATGGCGGAGTTCTTGAACATCGCGATGATGACGCTGCCCAGCGGCGGCACGACGGTCCGCAGCGCCTGGGGGAGTACCACCGTGCTCAGCGACTGGGTGAAGGTCAGCCCGATCGACCGGGCCGCCTCCGCCTGTCCGGCGGACACCGAGTTGATCCCGCTGCGCACCGCCTCGCACACGAAGGCCGAGGTGTAGACGACCAGACCCGTGATCCCGAACCAGAGGAACGGCGCGTTGATGCCGATCTCCGGGAGCCCGAAGGCGAAGAAGAACAGCACGATGACCAGCGGGCAGTTGCGGAACACCGTGACCCAGGCCGTGCCCACCGCCCGCAGCGGCGGGAGCGGAGAGACGCGGAAGCTCGCGATCAGCGTGCCCAGCACCAGCGAGCCGACCGCTCCGTACAGGCAGATCATGAGCGTTCCGAGGAACGCGTCCACGAACAGGCCGAAGTTGTCGGTGACGGGTGCGAAGTAGTCGAGCACGCGGTCCTCCGGGTACCGGCCGGGTAGGGGCACCGCGGCGGGGGTGCCCCTACCGGGCGTCAGGGCTTCAGCTGCAGGGCGCGAGCTCGGGCAGGATCGGGGTGTCCTCCGAGACGGCACCCGCGGTCGCCTCCCACGCGGCGGCGTAGGCCCCCGACTCGGCCGCCTCGGTCAGCTGCTGGTTGACGAACTCGCAGAACGCCACGTCGCCCTTGGGGATCCCGATGCCGTAGGGCTCCTTGGTGAACGGCTCACCGGCCAGCTTGAACGCACCGTCGCTCTCGGAGACGTAGCCGAGCAGGATGACGTTGTCCGTGGTCACCACGTCCACCTGGCCGTTGCCGAGCGAGTCGCGGCACTCCGAGTAGGTGCCGAACAGCACGAGCTGGTTCTCGTCGATGAAGGGGCGGATGTTCTGCGACGGGGTGGAACCGGTGACGGTGCAGACCTTGGCGCCGCTGTCGCGCAGCGACTCGGGGCCGGTGATGTCGGTGTTGTCCGAGCGCACCATCAGGGTCTGTCCGGCCTCGTAGTACGGCCCGGCGAAGGACACCCGCTGCGCGCGCTCCTCGTTGATCGTGTACGTGGCGACGACCATGTCGACCTCGCCGCGCTCGAGGAGCGCCTCGCGCTGGGCCGACGGCGCCTCGACCCAGTTGATGTCCTCCGGGGCGATGCCCAGGCCGCCCGCGATGATACGGGCGATCTCGGTGTCGAAGCCGACGAGCTCGCCGTCGAGGGTCTTCAGCCCGAACAGCGGCTGGTCGAACTTGGTGCCGATGGTGATCGAGCCCGCCTCGCTCAGCTCGGCCATCGTGGTACCGGGCTCGAACGTGGGGTTCTCGGCGACGGGGGGTGGCGGCGCGCCGTCGCCCGGGTCGGCCGCTCCACCTCCGCACGCCGCCAGGGTGAGGGTGGCCACCGCGGCCGCCGCGGTGAGGGTGAGCCGTCGCAGACGCATGTGCTCGCTCCGTGTGTCGGGGTTCGGTCGGGATCAGTGCGCGAGGATCTTGCCGAGGAAGTCCTTGGCACGGTCGGATGTGGGGTTGGAGAAGAACGTGTCCGGGGTCGCGTCCTCGACGATCTCGCCGTCGGACATGAACACCACCCGGTGGGCGGCGCCGCGGGCGAAGCCCATCTCGTGGGTGACCACGAGCATCGTCATGCCCTCCTTGGCGAGCGTGACCATCGCCTCGAGCACCTCGTTGATCATCTCGGGGTCGAGCGCCGAGGTCGGCTCGTCGAAGAGCATCACCTTGGGTGCCATCGCCAGCGCCCTGGCGATCGCGGCGCGTTGCTGCTGCCCGCCGGAGAGCTGGGCGGGGTACTTGTCGGCCTGGTTGGCGATGCCGACCCGCTCGAGCAGCTGCATCGCCGTGTCGTGGGCCTCGGACTTGCTCTTGCCCCGGACCTTGATCGGGCCGAGCATCACGTTCTCGGCGATGGTCTTGTGCGCGAACAGGTTGAACTGCTGGAAGACCATGCCGACGTCCGAGCGCAGCTTCGCGAGCGCCTTGCCCTCCGCGGGCAGCTCCGCGCCGTCCACCTCGATGGTGCCCGAGTCGATCGGTTCGAGCCGGTTGATCGCGCGGCACAGGGTCGACTTGCCCGACCCTGACGGGCCGAGCACGACGACGACCTCGCCGGACGCCACCTCCAGATTGATGTCGCGTAGCACGTGCAGGTCGCCGAAGTGCTTGTCGACAGCCGTCATCCTGATCATCGGCGTGTCGGCTGTGGTCGTGTTCGGGCCTCCGGGCATGGCGGGACGCTATGGGGAATCGGACGGTGTAGTCCAGCACCTTGAGCTACCCATAGGGTTTCGCTGCGATATCGAGACTTCTCGGTACGGAAAGGTGGGGTCGTGCACATCCTGCTCGTCGAGGACGACGACCGCGTCGCAGCGGCGCTGCGCCCGGCGCTGCACCGCCACGGGATGACGACCACCCGCCTGGCGCGGGGGCGCGGCGCCGTCGACCATCTGTCCGGTGTCGACGTCGTGCTGCTCGACCTCGGTTTGCCCGACGTCGACGGCGTGGACGTGTGCCGCGCCATCCGTGCCGTCAGCGAGGTGCCGGTGATCGTCGTCTCGGCCCGTGGCGAGGTGGACGACCGCATCCTCGGGCTGCACTCGGGCGCCGACGACTACCTCGTCAAGCCCTACGACGTCGGGGAGCTCGTGGCGCGGGTGCACGCGGTGTACCGCAGGCGGCGGGTGGAGGCGGCGTCGGCGGACGGGGCGCCCGACGTGCTGGAGGTCGACGGCGTGAGCGTCGACCTGACCCGCCACACCGTCACCGTCGGCGGAGTCTCGGTGACGCTGACCCGCAAGGAGTTCCAGGTGCTGGCGCTGCTCGCGAGCTCCGGGGGAGCGGTGTGCACGCGCAGCCGGATCGTCGCCGAGGTGTGGGGACGCAGCTGGGCGGGGGCGAACCGCACGCTCGACGTGCACATCGCCACGCTGCGCACGAAGCTCGGGCGCCCGGAGATGGTGCAGACCGTGCGGGGTGTCGGCTACCGGCTCGGGCTACCGGGAGGCGGGTGAGCCGTGGCCGCGCGACTGCTGGTGATCATGGTGTTCGTGGTGGGCCTGCTCGCCGCCGGGCTCGGTGTGCCGCTCGCGCTGGCCAACGCGAGCGCGTCGCAGCAGGACCTGTTCACCCGGCGGCTGTCGGACACCACGTTCTTCGCCTCGTCGGCCGAGCGCCCGCTCACCGAGGCGGACACCGCGCAGCTGGAGGCGTCGCTGCGCCGCTACGACGAGGTCTACGGCGACGCGGTGCTCGTCCTCGACTCCGACGGCGACCTGGTGGCGGCCTCACGCACGCCCGCACCGGTCCTCGACGCCGACGCCACTGAACGCGTGACGCTCGCACTGGCCCGGCACCCGTCGGAGCCCTACCCGCTGCTGATGCCCTGGGACGACCGGCCGCTCGTGCTCGCCGAGCCGGTGCTCGCCGACACCGAGGTGCGCGGGGCCGTCGTCACGATCTCCTCCACGGCCGCCGTGCGGGCCGACGAGCTGCGGGTGTGGTCGTTGGTGGCGGCCGCGGCGCTGCTGGCGCTGGGGCTCGGCGTGCTCGTCGCGCTGCCGGTGGTGCGCTGGATCCTGCGTCCGGTGCAGCGCCTCGACGAGGGCACCGGGCGGGTGGCCGCCGCCGTGTTGGCGGGTGCGGCTCCCGAACCGGTGTCCGACGGGTCCGGGCCTCCCGAGCTGCGCAGGCTCTCGGCGTCGTTCGACGCGATGGCCGAGACCGTCACGCAGGCCTACTCCGCGCAGCGGGCGTTCGTCGCCGACGCCAGCCATCAGCTGCGCAACCCGCTCACGGCGCTGCGACTGCGGCTGTCCAACCTCGACGGTCGCGTCGACGCGGGGGCGGAGGAGGACCAGATCGCCGCGTTGGAGGAGGCGGAGCGCCTGTCGACCCTGCTCGACGGCCTGCTCGCACTCGCCAGGGCGGAACGCAGCGCACCGGTGACGACGGTGGACGTGGACGCGGGCGTCGACGACCGGCTCGACGCCTGGCGGCCGCTGGCCGAGCACACCGGCCTCACGCTGGATCGCGAGGGCCGGGCCGGGCTGCGCGCCACCGGGCCCGCGGGGGTGGTGGAGACGGTGCTCGACGCGGTGCTGGACAACGCCGTGAAGTTCACGCCCGCGGGCGGCCGGGTGACGGTGGCGCTGGGCGCCACGGCCACGCACGTCGAGATCGCGGTGCGCGACACCGGACCCGGACTCGAGCCCGAGGAACTGGAGCGGGCCACCGACCGGTTCTGGCGCAGCCCCCGCCAGATCAACACCGAGGGCTCCGGGCTGGGGCTCGCCATCGCCGCCCGCACCGTGGAGCTCGGAGGCGGCAACCTGGACCTGGCGCTGCCGCCCGGGGGCGGCCTGCGGGTGGTGGCGCGGCTACCCCGCGCGTGAGCAGGCGGCCCGCTCAACCCCGTTCGTCGCGGTAGAACCGTTTCGCGCCGGGGTGCAACAGGATCGGCTGGGTGCCGATCGCGGCGCGGGGGTCGATCGTCAGCGCCGCGGGGCCCGCCCGCGCCACGGCCTCCTGCTCGGAGAACAGCACCCGCACCAGCGCCGTGGCCAGTGCGTCGGGCATCGTGGCGCGGACCAGCAGGAAGTTGCGCACCAGCAGCGTCGTCACCGGCGTCGTGAGACCGCCGTAGCTCTCGGCGGGCACGGTCCCGGGGGCGTACACGGGATGGCTCGCCCGGATCGCGGCGAGCACTCCGTCGTGGTCGAGGTCGAGCAGGCGGATCGGGAGCCGGGCCGCCAGCTCGGCCACCGCAGGGGTGGGCAGGCCCCCGGACCAGAAGAACGCATCGATGTCGCCGGCGACCATCGCCGCCACCGAGTCGACGAGACCGAGCTGCACCGCGCGCAGGTCGGCCGCGCCGAGGCCCGCGGCGTCGAGGACGCGCCCGGCCACCACCGACACGCCGGAGTCGGGCGCGCCCACCGACACCCGGGCCCCCCGCAGCTGAGACACCGTCGTGAGGGGCGACGTCGCGGGCACCACCACGTGCAGCACGTCGTCGTAGATGCGGGCCAGCGCCCGCGGCACGTCGGGGTCGGAGGGTGAGGTGCCGGCGAGCCGCTCGACGGCGGCGTCGATCTGGCTGAACGCCACGTCCGCGGCGCCCGCGGCGAGCAGCGCGACGTTCTCGACCGAGCCCGCGGTGCTGAGCACCAGCGGCGGTTCGGCGAGACCCAGCTCCTCGTGCCAGGCCGCCGCCAGCGCGCTGCCCAGGCTGAAGTACACGCCCTGCTCCGAACCAGTGGCCAGGCGCAGCCGGGTCCCCGCGAAGGGGGCGGCGCAGCCCGGGAGGGCGGCCACCACGGCGGCGGCGGCCGCCGCGGTCAACACGGTGCGCCGTGCAACGTCGCGCATGCGCGCATCCTGCTGCAGGAGCACCCGGGCCGTCGAGCCGTCGCCGGTACCACGGCCTACCCTGCGGGGGTGAGCCGCAGCTACACCGTCCGCACGTACGGGTGCCAGATGAACGTGCACGACTCCGAGCGGATGGCCGGTCTGCTGGAGGCCTCGGGGTACGTCCGTGCCGCCGACGACGACGCCGACGTGGTCGTGATCAACACCTGCGCCGTGCGCGAGAACGCCGACAACCGGCTCTACGGCAACCTCGGGCACCTGCGCCCCGTCAAGGACGCCCACCCCGGCATGCAGATCGCCGTCGGCGGATGTCTCGCGCAGAAGGACCGCTCCGAGATCGTGCGGCGCGCCCCCTGGGTCGACGTCGTGTTCGGCACCCACAACCTGCACGCCCTGCCGGTGCTCCTGGAACGCGCGCGGCACAACTCGCAGGCCCAGGTGGAGATCGCCGAGTCGCTGGAGGTGTTCCCCTCCACGCTGCCCGCGCGGCGCGAGTCCACCTACGCGGGCTGGGTGTCGATCTCGGTCGGCTGCAACAACACCTGCACGTTCTGCATCGTCCCGTCGTTGCGCGGCACCGAGTCCGACCGGCGCCCCGGCGACGTCCTCGCCGAGGTGACCGCGCTGGCCGCCGACGGCGTATTGGAGGTGACGCTGCTCGGGCAGAACGTCAACTCCTACGGCGTGGAGTTCGGCGACCGCGGCGCGTTCGCGAAGCTGCTGCGCGCCTGCGGCTCCGTCGACGGCCTGGAGCGCGTCCGCTTCACCTCACCGCACCCGCGCGACTTCACCTCCGACGTCATCGCCGCCATGGCGGAGACGCCCAACGTGTGCCCGCAGCTGCACATGCCGTTGCAGTCGGGATCGGACTCCGTCCTGAAGGCCATGCGGCGTTCGTACCGCTCACAGCGGTTCCTGTCGATCATCGACGAGGTGCGTGCGTCGCTGCCGGACGCCGCGATCACCACCGACGTCATCGTGGGTTTCCCCGGCGAGACCGAGGCCGACTTCCAGGCCACCCTCGACGTCGTCGCACAGGCGCGGTTCGCGAGCGCGTTCACCTTCCAGTACTCACCGCGCCCCGGAACGCCCGCCGCCTCGCTGCCCGACCAGCTCCCGAAGGCCGTGGTCCAGGAGCGGTACATGCGGCTCGTCGCGCTGCAGGAGGAGATCTCCTGGGCGGCCAACCGCGCGCTGGAGGGCCGCGTCGTCGAGGTCCTCGTCGCCGCGGGGGAGGGGCGCAAGGACGGCGCCACCCACCGGCTCTCCGGGCGGGCCCGCGACGGTCGGCTCGTGCACTTCGCGCCCGGGTCCGCCGCCGTGCGGCCCGGCGACGTCGTGGACGTCGAGATCGGCTACGGTGCCCCCCACCACCTCGTCGCCGACGGCCCGCTGCTCACCCACCGGCGCACCCGCGCGGGCGACGCCGCCGAGTCCTGCGTCCGCCCGACCACGGGCCTGGGCCTGCCCTCCTTCGGCGTGCCCGCCGCCG
>JAKDLE010000578.1 GCA_030453005.1 Pseudonocardia sp.
GCCACGCCGAGAGACCAACCAACTTGACTTGATCAACTTAGGCTAAGTGGCATTGACCACCCTCCCCCTGACGACATCCCTCTCGGTGTTCTGCCGAGCAGCCTGGGCTGGAGGCGCACATGATCATGATTTGCGAGCGCTGCTGCGCGCCGATCGACGAGGGTGAGTCCGTGGTGCGCCTGGCGCACATCGACCACGTCCACCCCGACGGCAGCGTCACGTGGGTCTACGCCTACCTGCATGTCGACGCGTGCGTCGCGCCGCGACCCGCCGTCCACGAGCGTCCCGACACCGGCGGCTGGGACGCGGCGCGCGGCATCGGCGGCTTCCGGCGCTGAGAACCCGCAGGTGGGGCGCTCGGTCGGTCACCGGGTCCGACGGCGGTCCGGGTCCGCCCCGGCCACCGGCACACGGACCGTGAGCACGCGGCCGGCCGGCTCCGCAGCCTCCTCACCCCATCGGTTGGCCACCAGGAACAGGGTCCGCCCGTCCGGCCCGCCGAGCGCGCAGGAGAAGCATCCGCGGTCCAGCTCGATCCTGGCGAGCACCTCTCCGCCCGCGGCGACCCGCACCGCCCGCCGGTGCGGGACGTCGGCGTACCAGAGCGCCCCCGTGGCGTCGAGACAGATGCCGTCCGGCACACCGTCGCCGAGGTCGGCCCACGTCCGGCGGGTGCCCAGGCCGCCGTCGGGTGCCACGGTGAACGCGCTGATCCGGCTCGCGTAGGACTCCGCCACCAGCAGGGTGCCGCCGTCGGGGGTCAACGCCATGCCGTTGGGGAACATGAGGCCCTCGGCGACGGTGCGAGCGGCGCCGTCCGGCCCGACCAGCGCGATCGTCCCGGGTGCCGGGTCGCCGGGTTCTCCGTCGGGGAAGGCGAAACCGATGTTGTCGACGTAGGCGCGGTCCTGCGCGTCGACCACGACCTCGTTCCACGGGTGCTCGGAGAGCTCGGACAGGTCCGCGTGCTGCACAGGCCCTTCGGGGCCGACGGCCAGCAGCCTCCCGCGGTCGGCGTCGACCAGCAGTAGGCGCCCGTCGGTGAGGAAGTCCAGGCAGGAGGGGAACGACGGGAGCGCCGCGACGATCTCGCGGCGCCCGGCCGCGTCGACGGTCAGCGCCTCACCCGCTCCCCAGTCGGCGAGCCACAGGCGCCCGTCGTACCACCGGGGTGACTCGGGGAAGGCGAGGTGCTCCAGCAGGATGTCCATGACCGTACGACGCGGCGAGCAGGCGGAACTCATCTGTGAGCGTGGTCGGGCGTCTCGATGAGGGTGGTCGAGTCGTCTACACTCATCGGATGAGTAAGCGGCTCCAGGTCCTGTTCGACGAGGACGAGTTCGCGCAGCTGCGCTCGATCGCCGACCGGCACGGCCTCACCGTCTCGGACTGGGTGCGCCAGGTCATCCGGGCTGCGGGCCGACGCGAGGCCGCGGGGGACCCCGCCCGGAAGCTCGCGGCCGTCCGGGCCGCGATGCAGCACTCGTTCCCGACCGGCGACATCGAGCAGATGCTCGACGAGACCGAGCGCGGCTACCTGGCGGACGTCGAATGATCCTGGTCGACGCGAACATCCCGATGTACCTGGTCGGTGCCGACCACCCCAACAAGTTCCGCGCCGCTGCTGCGGTCGAGCGGGCGGTGGGTGACGGCGACCGCCTCGTCACCGATGCCGAGGTTCTCCAGGAGATTCTGCACCGGTTCACCGCCATCGAGCGGCCCGAGGCGATCGGGCTGGCGTTCGACGTCCTGCTCGCGGTGGTCGAGGAGACCCTGCCGATCGACGTCGTCGACGTGCACGCCGCGAAGGACGTGCTGGCAGGGGGCTACCGACTCTCGGCACGCGACGCGCTGCACGTCGCCGTGATGGCCCGCCACGGGATCGACTCGGTCATGTCGCTGCACGGGGGGTTCGACCGGTACCCGGGACTGCGTCGCGTTTCCTGAGGTCCGGCTACGCTCGGACCATGCTCCGCCGGACCGACCTGCGCACTCAGAAGCTGCCCACCACCGCCGCCCTGCGGGCCCTGCTGCCACGGGCGGAGGTCGACGTCGACACCGTGCTCGGGCAGGTGCGCCCCAGCGGCGAGGCGGGGCGGGAGCGCGGCGTCGAGGCGGCGCTGGAGTTCGGCGAGCGCTTCGACGACGTCCGGTCCAGCGTCGTGCGGGTGCCCGCCCAGACGCTGGCCGGGGCGCTCGCCGCGCTCGACCCGGCGGTGCGCGCCGCGCTGGAGACCGCGATCGAGCGGGCCCGGAAGGTGCACGCCGACCAGCGCCGCACCGACATCGTCACGAACGTCGTGCCCGGCGGCACCGTCACCGAGCGGTTCGTGCCGGTGCGCCGCGTCGGCCTCTACGCCCCCGGCGGCCGGGCGGTCTACCCCTCCAGCGTGGTGATGAACGTGGTGCCCGCGCAGGAGGCAGGCGTCTCCTCGCTGGTCGTCGCGAGCCCGCCGCAGGCCGAGCACGGCGGGCTGCCGCACCCCACGATCCTCGCGGCCGCGGCGCTGCTGGGCGTCGAGGAGGTGTGGGCGGTCGGCGGCGCGCAGGCGGTGGCGCTGCTCGCCCACGGCGGCATCGACACCGACGGCGGTGAGCTGGAGCCCGTCGACGTCGTCACCGGGCCGGGCAACGTCTACGTCACGGCGGCCAAGCGTCTGCTGCGCGGGCTCGTGGGCATCGACGCCGAGGCGGGCACCACCGAGATCGCGGTACTGGCCGACGACACGGCCGACGCCGTGCACGTCGCCGCCGACCTCATCTCCCAGGCCGAGCACGACCCGGCCGCGGCGTCGGTGCTGGTCACCACGTCGCCCGGGCTGGCCGACGCCGTCGACGCCGAGCTGGTGCGCCAGGTTCCCGCCACCAAGCACGACGAGCGGATCCGCACCGCGCTCAGCGGGCCGCAGTCGGGCACGGTGCTCGTCTCCGACCTCGACGACGGCGTCGCCGTGGTCGACGCCTACGCGGCCGAGCACCTGGAGATCCAGACCGCCGACCCCCGGGCGGTGGCACTGCGCGTCCGCA
>JAKDLE010000038.1 GCA_030453005.1 Pseudonocardia sp.
CACACCGCCCGGGCCCACGCCGTGTCGCTGCGCGGCGGGGCGGGGGCCCACCGCGACGCCGACCGGGCGGGTGCCGCGGGCGGGTCCGGGCGCAAGGGGAGGAGGAAGCCCTCGGCGGCCCGCGGATGATCCGTCGCGCGGCCCGGTGAACGCCGGGTGACGTCCCGGCGTGCCTTCCTGGCATCACCTGCCCCGGGTGTCACAGTGCGTACATGAAGGTGGGCGCACGATGAAGTTGTCCGGACTGTTGCACCGCTCGCGACCCGAGCTGCCGGGGCTGTCCGGCGTCGCCCGGGTCGATCGGCGCACCGACGGTCTCCTGCGCCGGGTCAAGGCGGGGGAGATCGCGGTGCTCGACCAGGTCGACCTCGCCCGCGCCACGGCCGACGCGCTGGTCGCCGCCCGCGTGGCGGCCGTGGTGAACGCGTCCCCGTCGGTCTCCGGGCGGTTCCCGAACCTGGGCCCGGAGGTTCTGGTGGCGGCGGGCATCCCGCTGCTCGACGGCGTCGGTGCCGACGCGCTGCGCGCGATCAAGGACGGCAGCCGGGTGCGGATCCTCGACGGTGTCGTGTACCTCGGCGACCATGAGGTGGCCCGCGGCGTCGAGCAGACCGCCGACTCGGTGGCCGACTCGCTGGTGGAGGCGAAGTCCGGGCTGACCCACCAGCTGGAGGCCTTCGCCGCCAACACCATCGAGTTCATGCGCCGCGAGCGCTCGATGCTGCTCGACGGGGCCGGTGTCCCGCGGGTGGACGTCGAGCTGTCCGGGCGGCAGGTGCTCGTCGTCGCCGCCGGGTACGACCACGTCGCCGACCTCGCCCGCCTGCGGAACTACGTCCGCGAGTACCGACCCGTGCTCATCGGGGTCGGCGCGGGTGCGGACGCGCTGCTCGCGGCCGGGCACCAGCCGCAGCTCATCGTCGGCGACCCGAGCGAGGTGTCGATGGAGGCGCTGACCTCCGGCGCCGACGTCGTGGTCCCGGCGTTCGCCGACGGGCACGCGCCCGGGCTGCACCGCGTCCAGGATCTCGGCACCGGCGCCGTCACGTTCCCCAGCTCGGCCAACCCCGAGGACCTGGCCTTGCTGCTCGCCGCGCACCACAACGCCGCGCTCGTGGTGACGGTCGGGCTCTCGGCGAGCATGGCCGAGTTCCTCGACCGTGCGCGGTCGGGCAGCAACGCCTCGACGTTCCTCACCCGCCTGCAGCTCGGCGGCACGCTGGTCGACGGCCGGGTGATCGCGGCGCTCTACCGCAGCCGGGTCTCCCTCGGCGCGATCCTGCTGATGGTCGGCGCGGCGATGGTGGCGATCGTCGCCGCCCTGCTGGTCTCCGACGCGGGCGACGCCGTGCTGGTCTGGATCACCCAGCTCTGGACGGGGCTGGTGGACACCGCGGGCGGGTGGTTGTAGGTGATCTCGCTGCGCTACCACGCGGTCTCCATCGGCGCGGTGTTCCTGGCGTTGGCCCTCGGGGTGCTGCTGGGCGCCTCGGGCGTGTCCGACCGGCTGCTCTCGGCGGTGTCCACCGAACGCGACGACCTCGGCGAACGGGTGCAGGCCCTCACCGCCGAGCGCGACGACCTCGCCGCCGCCCAGCGGGCGTCCGACGAGTTCGCGCGGCGCGTCGGACCGGCGGTCGTCAACGGGCTGCTCGTGGACCAGAGCGTGGTGCTCGTGACCTCCGGGGCCGACCCGACCGACCGCGACGTGGTGGTCGCCCTGATCGAGCAGGCAGGCGCCACCGTGAGCGGGCAGGTCGCGCTCACCGCCGCCGTGGGCGACCGGAGCCGGGCTGACCAGCTCCGCGAGCTCACGGCGCGTCTGCTGCCCGCCGGGGCGCAGCTGCCCGCGGCTGCGGACACCGGAAGCCTGCTCGGCGGGCTGCTCGGCAGCGCGCTGCTCGGCGGGGCCACTCCCGAGCAGGCCGCGGGTGTGCTCACCGGACTCGCCACCGCGGGGTTCGTGCAGCCCGGGGACGTGCCCGCGCCCGCGGCGCTCGTGCTCGTCCTGACCGGCGGCGCGCTCACGGGGATCGACGCCGCCGACTCGGCCGCCGTCGTCGCCCGGCTCGCCGCCGAGCTCGACCGCGCCGGGCGGGGTGCCGTCCTCGCGGGACGCACCGGTTCCGCCGACGCCACCGGGGCCGTCGGGGTGGCCCGCGCCGACCCGAGTGTGACCGCGGCGCTGTCCACCGTCGACGACGTGCAGACCGGGCAGGGACGGGTGTCCGCCGTGCTGGCGCTGCGGGAGCAGCTCGACGGTCGATCCGGGCTCTACGGCACCGCGGCCACCGCCGCGGACGGTGCGGCCCCGGCGGCCTGACCCCGACTCGCGGGAGGGAGCTGTGGCGGTTGTAGGGTGAAACCCCGTGCAGCCTCGTGCGACGCGTCATCTGTTCGTCACCGGTGGGGTCGCGTCCTCGCTGGGTAAGGGTCTGACGGCGTCGAGCCTCGGCCAACTCCTCACCTCCCGCGGGTTGCGGGTGATCATGCAGAAGCTGGACCCGTACCTGAACGTGGACCCGGGCACCATGAACCCGTTCCAGCACGGGGAGGTCTTCGTCACCGAGGACGGGGCGGAGACCGATCTCGACGTCGGCCACTACGAGCGGTTCCTCGACCGGAACCTGCACGGGCAGGCCAACGTCACCACCGGCCAGGTGTACTCGTCGGTGATCGCGAAGGAGCGCCGCGGCGAGTACCTCGGCGACACCGTGCAGGTCATCCCGCATATCACGAACGAGATCAAGGACCGCATCCTCGGGATGGCCGATCCCGAGGACGGTCAGGTCCCCGACGTCGTCATCACCGAGGTGGGCGGCACGGTCGGGGACATCGAGTCGCTGCCGTTCCTGGAGGCCGTGCGCCAGGTCCGCCACGAGGTGGGCCGCGACAACTGCTTCTTCCTGCACGTGTCGCTGGTGCCCTACCTCGCGCCGTCCGGCGAGCTCAAGACGAAGCCCACGCAGCACTCGGTGGCCGCGCTGCGCAACATCGGCATCCAGCCCGACGCGCTGGTGCTGCGCGCCGACCGCGCGATCCCCGACGAGATGAAGCGCAAGATCAGCCTGATGTGCGACGTCGACACGGACGGCGTCGTGGCGGCCCCGGACGCCCCGTCGATCTACGACATCCCGCGCGTGCTGCACCGCGAGGGCCTCGACGCCTACGTCGTGCGACGGCTGTCACTGCCGTTCCGCGACGTCGACTGGACGGTGTGGGGCGACCTGCTCGACCGCGTGCACCATCCCGACGAGACGGCGCGGATCGCGCTCGTCGGCAAGTACGTGGATCTGCCCGACGCCTACCTCTCGGTCACCGAGGCACTGCGCGCGGGCGGGTTCGCGCACAAGGCGCGGGTGGAGATCGTCTGGGTGCAGTCCGACCAGTGCCGCACGCCGGCAGGCGCGGCGGCGGCCCTGGAGGGGATGGACGGCGTGCTGATCCCCGGCGGGTTCGGTGTCCGCGGCATCGAAGGCAAGCTCGGTGCGCTCACCCACGCCCGCACCCGCGGTGTCCCCGCGCTCGGGCTGTGCCTGGGCCTGCAGTGCATGGTGATCGAGGCGGCGCGCACGCTCGCCGGGCTCGACGACGCGAACTCGACGGAGTTCGACGAGCGCACCCCGCACCCGGTGATCTCCATGATGGCCGACCAGCGCGACGTCGTCGCCGGGGACCGGGACATGGGCGGCACGATGCGGCTCGGGTCCTACCCGGCGGTGCTCGGCGCGGGCACCGTGGTCGCGGCCGCGTACGGCGAGCGGGAGGTCTGCGAGCGCCACCGCCACCGCTACGAGGTGAACAACGGCTACCGCTCGCGGCTGGAGGAGGTCGGGCTGGTCTTCGGCGGCACCTCCCCGGACGGCACGCTCGTCGAGTTCGTGGAGCTGCCCGCGGACACGCACCCGTTCTACGTCGGCACGCAGGCCCATCCCGAGCTCAAGAGCCGCCCGACCCGGCCGCACCCGCTGTTCGCCGCGTTCGTCAAGGCGGCGCTGCGCTACCGGGCCGAGGGCCTGCTGCCCTTCGACGAGCCGGTGCGCGAGCCCGCCGTGGTGAACGGGGCGGCGTCGTGAACGGGCGGCACGACTTCCCGGTGCAGGACACCACCGACGTCTACTCGGGACGCGTGATGGCGCTGCGCTCGGACGAGGTGGTCATGCCCGGCGGGCGGGTCGCGACCCGGGAGATCCTGGAGCACCCCGGGGCCGTGGCGATCGCCGCGCTCGACGCCGACGACCGCATCATGATGATCCACCAGTACCGGCACGCGGTGCGTCGACGGCTGTGGGAGCTGCCCGCGGGCCTGCTCGACGTCGACGGCGAGGACCCCCTGCTGACGGCGCGGCGGGAGTTGGCCGAGGAGGCCGGGATCGCCGCCGACGAGTGGTCGGTGCTGCTCGACGTCGTGCCCTCGCCCGGGTTCTCCGACGAGTCCGTGCGCGTCTACCTGGCGCGCGGCGTCACCGAGGTCGGCCGCCCCGACCCGGGCGACGACGAGGAGGCCGACCTGACCGTGAAGTGGGTGTCGATGCCGGTCGCGGTGCGGATGGTGCTCGCAGGCACGATCGTCAACGCGGTCACGGTGGCCGCGGTTCTGGCCGCGCACACCCTGGCCGGCGCCCCGGCGGCAGCGAGGGCAGCAGACGCCCCCTGGCCCGACCGCCCCACCCGCTTCGCGGAACGCAACGCCTGACCCGGGTGGTCGGTCAGGGACGCAGCGGGCGGCCGTGGGGATCGGTCGTCGGGTGGCCCGCGAGGATCATGATCCCGTCGATGAACGCCCAGAGGACGCCGATGCCCACCAGCGACAGCAGTAGTTGAGCGACGGCTATGCCGTAGTGGCCCGTGTAGAAGCGGCCTGCGCCGAACGGGAGGACCAGCTGCAGGACCCCGGCGAGGACCTTGAATCGGTCGGAGTACGGGATTCCGGTGCGGGGGTCGCGGCCGTACGGTGCGTCGGGACCCGGCGCGGGCTGCTCCAGGGCGCCCACTCGCGGGAGGTCGACGAACAGCACGTCGAGCTCGTCGCCGGTGCGCGCGGAGTACGCCGCCGCCGCGCGGTCGGCGTACTCGTCGGCGTCGATCCTGCCGTCGGACAGGTGCTCGCCCAGCTCGGCCACCGCCGACTCGCGTTCGGCGTTGCCGACCCGGATACGGCGCCGTGCAGGCTCGCTCACGATGCCGACGATACCGCCGGCGGGAGGCGAGGTTCGGGCGCTCCAGCCGGTCACACAGCTCGTGCGGCACTAGGCTCGGGGCCCGTGACCGGTATGCGATTCGGACTGTTCGTTCCCCAGGGCTGGCGCCACGACCTCGTCGGCATCGAGCCGAAGGACCAGTGGGCCGCGATGAAGGGGCTCGCGCAGCACGCCGACGCGGGCCCGTGGTCCTCGATCTGGGTCTACGATCACTTCCACACCGTGCCCGCGCCCACCGACCAGGCCACCCACGAGGCGTGGACGCTGATGGCGGCGTTCGGCGCGGTCACCGAGCGGGTGCGGCTGGGCCAGATGTGCACGTGCATGAGCTACCGCAACCCCGCCTACCTCGCCAAGGTGGCCGCCACCTGCGACATCGTGTCCGGCGGGCGTGTCGAGATGGGGATCGGCGCGGGCTGGTACGAGCAGGAGTGGCGCGCCTACGGCTACGGCTTCCCGCCGCCGCCCGAGCGCCTGGGGATGCTCGACGAGGGCGTGCAGATCATGAAGCAGGCGTGGGAGACGGGCACCGCCACCCTGGACGGGAAGCACTACCAGGTGGACGGCGCCATCGTGGCGCCGCGCCCGCTGCAGGACGGCGGCATCCCGCTCTGGATCGCGGGCGGCGGCGAGAAGGTGACGCTGAAGATCGCCGCGAGGTACGCGCGGTACACCAACTTCGACGGCACGCTCGACGGCTTCACCCGCAAGTCGGAGCTGCTGCGCGGGCACTGCGAGGCCGTGGGCACCGACTTCGACGCCATCGTGCGCTCGGCGAACTACAACGTCGCGATCGGCCGCGACGAGGCCGAGGTCGAGCAGCGGCTGCAGGAGGCCAAGGCGCGGCTCGTCCCGTACGTGGGCGAGGAGAAGGCCGAGGCGTCGCTCGGCGCCGTGCGCGGGCTGCCTGCCTGCGGCACCCCGGAGCAGATCGTCGAGAACCTCACGAGGCTCAAGGAGGCGGGTATGACCTACGCCATCCTCAACTTCGCCGAGGCGGCCTACGACCGCACCGGGATCGAGCTCTTCGAGCGTGAGGTCATCCCGGCGCTGCGCTGACGTATCACCGACGTCCGTCCCGGCTCCTGTGCTCCATGCGCACCGTCATCGTCGGGGCCGGGCCCACCGGTCTGTTCACCGCCATCGCCCTCGCCCGCCGCGGCCACGACGTCGCCGTCGTGGACCGCGACATGGGCCCACAGCCCGACGGCACCTGGGACCGGGCCGGGGTGATGCAGTTCCACCATCCGCACGCGTTCCGGGCGCAGGTCGTCGACGCGCTCGCCGCCGAGGCCCCCGAGGTGCTCGCCGCGCTGGTGGCCGCCGGGGCCGAGCTCGTGGCGATGCCCGGCCCGCCGGACGCGCCACCGAGGACCGCCGGGCTGCGCTGTCGTCGGCTCGTGTTCGAGCGACACCTGCGCGCCGCGGCGACGGCCGAGCCGGGTGTCACGCTCGTCCGCGGCCACGCCGACGAGGTGCTGTCCGACCGCGGTCGTGCCGTCGGTGTGCGCGTGGACGGGCGACGGCTCGACGCCGACCTCGTCCTGGACGCCTCCGGACGCTCCGGACGGCTCGGCCGCGATCGTCGTCCCCCGGTCGAGGGTGGCGACTGCGGGCAGGCCTACGTGTCGCGCCAGTACCGGCTGCGGCCCGGTGCCGAGTTCGCCGCGATGACCATGCCCCTCGCGGACATCGCCTACTTCCCGGGCTACGCCGTGATCGCCTTCCCGCACGACAACGGCGTGTTCTCGACGGTGATCATGCGTTCGGGCGACGACCGTGAGCTGGTCGGACTGCGGGAGACAGCGGCATTCGAAGCCGCCGCGACGGCCGTCCCGCTGTTGGCCGCGTGGACCGCGCCGGACCGGGCCCGACCGATCACCCGCGTGCTGCCGGGCGGACGGCTGTACAACACCTACTGCGGCCAGCTCGACGCGCACGGCGCCGTCCCGCTGCCGGGACTGGTGTTCGTCGGCGACACCGTCTGCACCACCAACCCGTCGGCCGGACGCGGGGTGACCACGTCGCTGACCCAGGTCCGACACCTGCTCGCGCTCCTCGACGACGGCCCGGACGACGCGGAGACCACGACCCGTTCGTTCGACGCCTGGTGCGCGACCGCGATCCGGCCGTGGTTCGACGACCACCTGCGGTGCGACGCCGGACTGGCCGCCCGGTGGGCCGGACACGACGTCGATCACACCGCCCCACTCCCGCCGGACCTGATCGCGGCGGCCGCCGAGGTCGATCCGTCGATGATGCGGGTCGTCGGCCCCTACCTGGGCATGGACGCGCTGCCCAGCACGCTCGACGAGGTGGAGCCCCGGGCGCGCGAGATCTACGCGACCGGTTGGCGTCCGTCGGTGCCCGACGGCCCCAGCCGCGACGAGCTGGCCGAGCTGGTCGCACGTACCGCGGGTCGCGCGCCCGCCGCGGTGCCATGATGTCGGGATGCGGCCCTCCGACGTGGTGCAGGCGTTCCTGCACCACCTGACCGTCGAGCGGGGGAGCGCGGCCAACACGCTGCGCTCCTACACCGCCGACCTGCGCCGCTACCTGGACCACCTCGCCGGGCTCGGCGTCGACGACCTCGGTGCCGTGCGGGAGGCGGAGGTCACCGCGTTCGTCGCGGCGCTGCGCAGCGGGCCGAGCCCGTTGGCGGCCTCGTCGGCGGCCCGGGCGCTGGCCGCGGTGCGGGGGCTGCACCGGTTCGCCGCCCGCGACGGGATCGTCCCCGACGACGTGGCGCGCGACGTCACCCCGCCCGCGCTGCCGGTGCGGCTGCCCCGGACACTGGCCGTCGACGAGGTGGACCAGCTGCTCGTCGGCTGCGCCGGCGACGGGGTGGTGGCGCTGCGCGACCGGGCCCTGCTGGAGCTGCTCTACTCGACGGGCGCGCGGATCTCCGAGGCCGTCGGCGTCGACGTGGACGACCTCGACGTCACTGACCGCACCGTGCTGCTGCGCGGCAAGGGCGGGAAGCAGCGGATCGTGCCGGTCGGGCGCCCGGCGCTCGAGGCCGTCGACGCTTACCTCGTGCGGGCCCGCCCCGCACTCGCCGCCAAAGGCCGCGGCACACCCGCCCTGCTGCTCAACGCCCGCGGCGCGCGGCTGTCGCGGCAGAGCGCCTGGCACTCGCTACGGTCGGCGGCCGAGACGGCGGGCCTCACCGTCGACGTCTCGCCGCACACGCTGCGGCACTGCTTCGCGACCCACCTCCTGGCGGGCGGGGCCGACGTGCGCACCGTGCAGGAGCTGCTCGGCCATGCCTCGGTGACGACGACGCAGATCTACACCCTCGTCACCGTCGACGCGCTACGCGAGGTGTACGCCACCTCGCACCCGCGTGCGCTGGGGTGACCCCCGGCCGACACCTGCGCGCCACCGAGCGATAACCTGCGGCACCCGTCGGCGCCGACAGGCCGAAAGACGGCGGCGACACGGCGAGGCGCGTTGCCGGTCGTCGCCGCAGCCTCCTAGTCTGCCCGGAACGGCCTCGACGGGGCCGCCCCGTCACAGACCGGAGCCCGCATGGACACGCCGCGGCCCTTCGCCTCCCGCCAGGAGCCGTTCGACCGCGCCCACCACGACAGTCCGATCACCAGGGCCACGATCACCACGGCCACGATCACCAGGGCCACGACGGCGACGACCACGAGCCGGACGCCGCGCACGACACCGCGACCGACCCGGGGGGAGACACCGCTTGAACGTGCCTGAACCGACCCCACTCACCGGGCACGGGCCTGCCCGGATCATCGCCGTGGCCAACCAGAAGGGCGGCGTCGGGAAGACGACGTCCACGATCAACCTGGGGGCGGCCCTCGCCGAGTACGGCCGCAAGGTCCTGCTCGTCGACTTCGACCCGCAGGGCGCGCTGTCGATCGGCCTCGGCGTGCAGGCGCACGAGCTCGACACCACGATCTACAACCTGCTGATGGAGCGCGGCGTCGAGGTCGACGACGTGATCCGCCCCACCGGCGTGGAGAACCTCGAACTGCTGCCCAGCAACATCGACCTTTCCGCGGCCGAGGTGCAGCTCGTCACCGAGGTCGGCCGCGAGCAGGCCCTCGGTCGCGCGATCAAGCCCGCCCTCGACCGCTACGACGTCATCCTGATCGACTGCCAGCCCTCGCTGGGCCTGCTCACGATCAACGCGCTCGCCTGCGCCGACGAGATCCTCATCCCGTTGGCGTGCGAGTTCTTCAGCCTCCGCGGCGTGGCGCTGCTGATGGACACCATCGAGAAGGTGCAGGACCGGCTCAACCCGGACCTGACGATCCTCGGCATCCTCGCCACGATGTTCGACCCCCGCACGCTGCACACCCGCGAGGTGCGCCAGCGGGTGATCGACGCGTTCGGCGAGCTCGTGTTCGAGGCGGTCATCAACCGCACCGTCCGGTTCCCGGAGACCACCGTCGCAGGCGAGCCGATCACCACCTGGGCGCCCAACTCGAACGGGGCCGCGGCGTACCGGCTGCTGGCCCGGGAGGTCATCGCCCGGTGACTCTGCTCGACGAGTCACCCGCGGGAAGCCCGGAACACTCGGGCCCGCCGCGCTTCACGGTCCGGCTGCACAACTTCGAGGGCCCGTTCGACCTGCTGCTGCAGCTGATCGGCCGCCACGAGCTCGACCTCACCGAGATGGCGCTGCACAAGGTCACCGACGACTTCATCGCCCACCTCGCGCTGCTCGGCGAGGACGCAGACCTCGACGAGACCACCGAGTTCCTCGTTATCGCGGCGACCCTGCTCGACCTCAAGGCCGCGCGCCTGCTGCCCGACGCCGACCCGGACGCCGAGGAATGGGACGACCTCGGGGCCCTGTTGGAGGCCCGCGACCTGCTGTTCGCCCGGCTGCTGCAGTACCGCGCCTACAAGCAGGTGGCGTCGCTGTTCGTCGAGCTGGAGGAGGGGGCGGCGCGCCGGTTCCCGCGCTCGGTGGCGCTGGAGGAGCGGTTCGCGGTGCTGCTGCCCGAGGTGCTGCTCGGCGTCGACGCGGCGGCCTTCGCCGACCTCGCCGCGAGCGTGTTCCGGCCCAAGCCCCCGCCGCCGGGCCCCGGCACGGCGCACCTGCACCAGCACGAGGTGTCGGTGGCCGAGCACGTGGAGCTGCTGCGCGCGCGGCTTGCCGAGCTCGGCGTCGCCACGTTCGCGGTGCTCACTGCCGACTGCGTCGCCCCGATCGAGGTCGTGGCCCGCTTCCTCGCCGTGCTCGACCTCTACCGCGAGGCCGTCGTCGAGCTGGAGCAGCCCGAGCCGTTCGGCGAGCTGACCGTGCGCTGGGCCCCGTGAGCGAGCCACTGTTCGAGGTGTCCGGCGGCGATCACGACCCGCTCGACGACGCCGAGCTGGCCGCCGCGCTCGAGGCGTTGCTGCTCGTCGTCGACGCCCCCACCGAGGCCGACGCGCTGGCGCTGGCGGTGGCGCAGCCGGTGGCGCGGGTCCGGGCGGCGCTGTCCCGGCTCGCGCAGGGCTACACCGAGTCGGCGCGCGGGATCGACCTGCGCCACGTCGGGGGCGGCTGGCGGTTCTACACCCGCGACGCCTACGCGCCCTACGTCGAACGGCTACTGCTCGACGGGCAGCGCGCGCGCCTCACCCGGGCCGCGCTGGAGACCCTCGCGGTGATCGCCTACCGCCAGCCGGTGACCCGCGCGCGGGTCTCGGCGGTACGGGGCGTCAACTGCGACGGGGTGCTGCGTACGCTGGTGTCACGCGGGCTCGTCCAGGAGGCCGGTGTCGACGGCGCGACGCAGGGCACCCTGTTCCGCACCACCGAGCTGTTCCTGGAGCGGCTGGGGCTCTCGACGGTGGAGGACCTTCCGCCGCTCGCCCCGCTGCTGCCCGACGTGGACTCGATCGACGAGATGTGAAGAGAAGAAGCAGACAGTGAACAAGAGCGAGAAGGTCGAGGGCGTGCGCCTGCAGAAGGTGCTGGCCCAGGCCGGGGTCGCGTCCCGCCGGGCGTCCGAGGAGATGATCGCCGAGGGGCGCGTGAGCGTCGACGGCGAGGTCGTGCGCGAGATGGGCCGCCGGATCGACCCCGAGGCCGCGGTCGTGCACGTCGACGGCTCGCGGATCGTGCTGAGCGAGGACATGGTGTACCTCGCGCTGAACAAGCCGCGCGGCCTCCTCGCCTCGATGTCCGACGACCTGGGCAGGCCCAGCGTCGGTGACCTGATCGTCGAGCGCGGGATCATGGAGGAGCACTTCACCGGCGCTCCGCGCAGCAGGCTGTTCCACGTCGGACGCCTCGACGCCGAGACCGAGGGCCTGCTGCTGCTCACCAACGACGGCGACCTGGGCCACCGGCTGATGCACCCCT
>JAKDLE010000579.1 GCA_030453005.1 Pseudonocardia sp.
CGGGGGTACGGAGGCAGGTCAGCGTGGGCTGGGTGCCGGCTTCAGCTCGGTGATGGCGCGCTCCGCCACGTCGGCGATCTCCGCCGCGGCCAGCACGTCGTAGCGCTCGGCACGGACGCTGGAGATCGAGGAGAAGTCCCGCCGTCCCCCGCTCATCGCCTGCCCGACGAGGCCGACGACGAGTCCGACGACACCACCGATCACCACGCCCCAGAATCCCAGCACGAGTGCCGACACCAGCGGCGCGACGAAGCTGAACAACCCGAACAACCATCCGACGAGCACCCCGACCAGCGCGCCGCTCGTCACTCCCTCCAGGGCCGCGCGGCCGTAGCCGCGTCGCCCGGTGACCTGCTCGAACGACTGCAGGTTGGCGCCGACGATCGCCAGCCCGTCGACCGGGAACCTGCGGTCGGCGAGCGCGTCGACGGTGTACTGCGCACCGGCGTAGTCGGGGAACGACGCCACGACTCGGCTGGGCTGCTGCATGGGTTCTCCTCTTCTCGACAGGCGAGAGCGACCCGCCCCGCCGCCGCGATGTGCGATGCCGGGGTCGGCTCCCGTCCGCACAGGTACCCGCGGAGACGGCGCCACTACCGTCACGGATGTGCAACGGTCGCCTGCCCCCCGATCATCGGCGACGGTGCCGTGCGGGCGCCCGCCGCGTCGGCGGTGTCCAGCCGCCTGCCCGGACGCTGTGACCGCGGCACCCGGCGCCCGCGACCTACCCTCGGCGCCGCAGCGCCCGCCACAGCCGCAGCGGCAGCAGGCCGATCAGCGGCGCGCGGCGGCCGAGATCGTCGGAGTCCTCCCGGTCGAACGCCGCCGCGTACCGGGACGCGTCGGCGGCCGACGGGTAGCGCTTCGAGCCCCCGGCCCCGCAGCCGCGGGCACACCTCCAGATCAGCACCGGCCCTTCGGTCTCGAAACGGTAACGATGTCCCAGCAGTGAGCACGTCCGCACCCGCCCGAGGTTACCGATGTCACAGCTGGGGTAGATGCGCTCATGGCGACCGAGGTGAAAACCCGAACCATCGAGACGCAGGTCCCGGCCCGGATGGACCGGCTTCCCTGGTCGAAGTTCCACTGGCGGGTCGTCATCGGGCTGGGCACCGTCTGGACCCTCGACGGGCTCGAGGTCACCATGGTCGGCGCGGTCGCCGCCCGGCTGACCGATCCGGCCACCCTCGGGTTGACCCCGGCTCAGATCGGGCTCGCGGCGTCCATCTACATCGCAGGCGCATGCCTGGGAGCGCTGTTCTTCGGCCAGCTCACTGACCGGTTCGGGCGCAAGAAGCTGTTCCTGATCACGTTGCTGATCTACATCACCGCCACCGTGGCCACCGCGTTCTCGTTCTCCGCCTGGTACTTCTACATCGCCCGGTTCATCACCGGGGCCGGTATCGGCGGCGAGTACGCCGCCATCCACTCCGCGATCGACGAGCTGATCCCGGCCCGGGTCCGCGGCCGCGTCGACCTGATCATCAGTGGCTCCTACTGGCTCGGCTCGGCTGCCGGGGCGGGGCTGGCGCTGGTCTTCCTCAACACGGCCATCTTCCCGATCGATCTCGGCTGGCGGCTGGCGTTCGGCGTGGGGGCGGTGCTGGGCCTGGTGATCCTGTTCGTCCGCCGACACGTCCCGGAGAGCCCGCGCTGGCTGTTCATCCACGGCCGCGAGGAGGAGGCCGAGCGGATCGTCGACGGCATCGAGCACCAGGTCCGGGACGAGACCGGCGAGGACCTCGCCGAGCCCGAGAGCTCGCTGAAGATCCGCCAGCGCACGACCATCCCGATCACCGAGATCGCCGGCGTCGCGTTCAAGCTCTACCCGAAACGCGCGGTACTGGGTCTTTCCCTGTTCGTCGGGCAGGCGTTCCTCTACAACGGCGTCACGTTCAACCTCGGCACGCTGCTCTCCACGTTCTACGGGGTCGCCGCCGCCCTCACCCCGGTGTTCTTCGTGATCTTCGCGCTGGGCAACTTCCTGGGCCCGCTGACGTTGGGCAGGCTGTTCGACACCGTCGGACGCAAACCGATGATCGTCGGCACCTACCTCGGGTCGTCGCTGCTGACCCTGCCGTTGGCGTGGCTGTTCGTCAGCGGCGTACTCAACGAGTGGACCTTCATCGCGATGATCGTCGCGATGTTCTTCCTCGCCTCCGCCGGGGCCAGCGCGGCCTACCTCACCGTCAGCGAGATCTTCCCGATGGAGACCAGGGCGCTGGCGATCGCGTTCTTCTACGCGATCGGCACCGCGATCGGCGGAATCAGCGGGCCGCTGCTGTTCGGCAGGCTGATCGGGTCCGGTGTCGCGAGCCTGGTCGCGATCGCCTTCCTGATCGGCGCCGCTGTCATGGCGATCGGCGGGGTCGTCGCGTTCTTCTTCGCGGTGCCCGCCGCGCAGGCGAACCTGGAGGACATCGCCAAGCCGCTGACCGCCCACGACGCCGAGGACGGCGAGTCAGAGGAGCCCGGCGACGAGTCCGCCGACCAGGGCACCGAGGAGGCCGGCGGGCCGGGCGCCGAGCGGCGCAGGCAGGCCCAGTGGTGCCGGGAGGAGGCCGCGCAGGCCAGGGCGCAGGCGGCCGAGCACCGCGCCGTCGTGCACGAGCTCAGCGTGGACACGGGAACCGACGGCCGGGCCGCGGATCGCCGCAACGCGGAACAGACGCTCGCCGAGATCGCGTAGCTGCGCGCCCAGGAGCTCGACTCGAAGGCCACCGCACACGCCGAGCTCGGCGCGGCCGCCGAGGCCGACGGGCACGAGCGCCGGACCGCGGAGCAACAGGCGCAGGCCGCCGAGCAACGCGCCCGCGCGCTCGCCGACCAGGCAGCGGCCCTCGGCGCCGAACGCGACTCCGACGCCGACGCCTACCTGGCCCTGTCCGCGGCGGCCACCGAGCGGGCCAGGGCCCGCGAGCAGCGGGCACTGGCCGAGCGGGCGCTGGCGGCCGCGGGCGGCGACGGCTCGGGCACCGACGACGGCGGCTCGCACCGTGGTGACGTCGACCGTGGTGACGCCGACC
>JAKDLE010000580.1 GCA_030453005.1 Pseudonocardia sp.
GTAGGTCTCGTGCCGCAGCAGCACGCCGTGGGCGTGGGGCGCGCCGTCGCGCAGGTCGCGGATGATCCGCGGATTCGCGTCGAACACCTGCAGCCCGGCGTAGGGCGCCACCCGGGTGTCGAACTCCCCGCGCGCATCGACGGGCACGACCGTCTCGATACCCGCGGCGTCGGTGACCGCCTTGTCCTCCTCACCGAACGCCGGGGCGATGTGCACGAGGCCGGTGCCGTCCTCGACGGTGACGTAGTCGGCGGACAGCACGACGTGCGCATTCTCGTGGCCTGCGAAGAAGTCGAACGGCGGGGTGTAGGACAGGCCCAGCAGCTCCGAGCCGCGCAGGGTGCGCAGGATCTCCGGGGACTCCCCCAGCTCACGCGCGTAGGCGCCGACGCGGGCCGCCGCCATGACGTACCGCTCGCCGTTCGCGGCCAGCAACGCGTACTCGACGTCCGGGTTGACGGCCATCGCGAGGTTCGACGGCAGCGTCCAGGGTGTGGTGGTCCAGATCAGGGCCAGCGCCCCGTCCAGGTTCGGGTCGGGGGCAGCGAGCCGGAACCCGACGGTGACCGCGGGGTCCTGCCGGTCGAGGTAGACGTCGTCCATCTTCGTCTCGGTGGCCGAGAGCGGCGTCTCGCAGCGCCAGCAGTACCAGAGCACCCGGAACCCCGAGTAGACCAGGCCCTTGTCCCACAGGGTCTTGAACGCCCACAGGACCGATTCCATGTAGTCCAGGTCGAGGGTCTTGTAGTCGTTCTCGAAGTCGACCCAGCGCGCCTGGCGGGTGACGTAGGAGCGCCATTCGTCGGTGTAGCGCAGCACGGACGTGCGGCAGGCGTCGTTGAACGCCGCGACGCCCATCTCCTCGATCTCGGACTTGTGCTTGATCCCGAGCTGGTGCTCGGCCTCCACCTCGGCGGGCAGGCCGTGGGTGTCCCAGCCGAAGCGCCGCTCGACCCGGCGCCCACGCATCGTCTGGTAGCGCGGGACGACGTCCTTGACGTAGCCGGTGAGCAGGTGTCCGTAGTGCGGGAGCCCGTTGGCGAAGGGCGGGCCGTCGTAGAAGACGTACTCATTGTCGCCGTCGGGTCCGGCGTCGCGGGCCTGCACCGACGCGACGAAGGTGTCGTCGGCGGCCCAGAAGTCGAGGACCTCGCGTTCCAGCTCGGGGAACGACGGGTGTGCGGGGACGGCGGGGTAGGCGGTCATGGCGGTGCTCCTCGTGCGGCTCGGTGCTGCTGCCTGCACGGGGACGACTCATGGTGAGCCGCGGTACCACCCCGCTTGCCGTCCGCCTGAGACGTTCCAGGCGGGCGGCCTCTCGTCGTACGGCGCTGACGGGCCGCTCCCGTCCGGTTCTACTCCGCGCAGAGAGATCCGCGCGATTCTTCCGGAGGCTCCCCGGTGATGGCCGGATCGGTGCCGTTCGAACCAGGGTAGCGCCGTGGCGCGACTAGCTATTCCCGGCCCTGGCTTACTCGGGTCGAGTTGTCCAAGGCGCTCCTAGCGGGCGGTGACGGGATGGCCGCTGCTGAGCGTGCGGACCGGTGTGCACCAGCCGCAGGGCGTGAACCCGAGCTCGACGGCCTCTCCCGCCGGCAGCGGGATCAGGGGCGCGGCGAGCAGGGCGCGGCAACCCGGCACGTGGTAGCGGGGCTGCTCGTCGATGCCGAGCACTTCGTCGTCGAGACCGGCGACGAGAGCGGCCGCGGCCGCGTCGGGCCGTTCCTCCGACGGCTCGCCCTCGGACGCGGGGGCCGCGGCGGCGGCGCCCGACGGCTCCCGGGGCGGGGACGACTCGCGGACCTCCGACCGCTGCTCGCCCGACCCCGCGGAGCCCGCCGACCCGGCCACCGCTGTCGACCCGGCCGCTGCAGGCACGTTCGTCGGGGCAGCGGCCTCCGGCAGCGACCCCGACCGGGACGCATCCGACCGGGACGCATCCGACTGGGACGCATCCGACCGGGACGCTTCCGGCTTGGACTCATCCGGCCTGGACTCATCCGAAGGGGACGCACCGGACTGGGACACGGACTGGGACGCGCCCGCCGACCCGGAGTCGGTCGACCCGCCGTCGGCCGAACCGGCACTCCCCGTTCCGAAGGCCGGGCCCGCGGCCGGGGCACCGCCGTCGACGGGCTCGTCGTCGGCCGGGTCGGCGTCGTCGGTACCGGTGGGTCCGGTGCCCTTCTCCGGTGCCTCGCCCGTGGTGGTCGCGTCGTCCGTCGTACCCGTGGACGGGTCCGTACCCGTCGACGACTCCGTACCCGTGGACGGCTCCGCCGCCGGTGCGGCGACGGTGGCCTCAGCGGTGCCCGCCCGACCCGTGGCGGTCGACGCCTCCCCGGACTCATCATCGGCGTCCGCAGCGGACCGATCGACCGGGGTGGCGAACACGGAGGGTGACGATGATTCGCTCGATGGGGTAGAACCCGAGGTAGCGCCAGACGGTCTAGACGAAGAGCCGGACGGTCGCACTGCGGGCATCATGACCGTCTGCTCGGAGTCTGCGGCGGGATCGAACCGCGGGTCGACCACCGATCCACGCTGGCCCACGGGCATCCCGGGGGGCGGGGCTCCCTGCATCCCGTAGGACACCTGGGGAGGCCCGAACGCGGACGACCGGATGATCGGGAGGACCTCCGTGACCGGCTCGACGTCGGAGTACCGGGCGGACGTGGTGAGGCTGTCCGGGGACGACAGATCCGATGGGGACCCGCCGTCGTCGGGGGTGTCCTCACTCCCCGACTCGTCTCCGGCCTTTACGACCGAGCGGCGCTGCAGGGTGTCGAACAGCAGGACCAGGGCCGCCCCCACGCTCACGGCGACGGATACCCAGGCCCACATGACACTGCTCGACAGGAAGCCGACCAACAACAGGCCGAAGGCGACCAGGACGAGGATCAGAACCAGCAGCAGCACTCTTCACTCCGGATTCGGCGGCGCGGGGCCCCCGCAGCACAAAGCCGTGGCCCCCCCCGCCGGGTATGTTCCGGGTGCCGTAACGCGGAGGCCGGCAGCCC
>JAKDLE010000039.1 GCA_030453005.1 Pseudonocardia sp.
GCCACCGGCCCACGGTCGAGGGATGCACGCCCATGGCGCGGGCGATCTGCTTGTTCGACCACCCCTCGCCCCGCAACCGAGCCGCCTGCTCACGCCGGCCCTCGCCGCCCGCGACTGTCGGCGGCACATTGACTTCGGTCGGCTCGGGCGCGACCGGCTCGTGCGCGACTGGGGCGGTGATCTCCTCCGTCTCCGGCGGCTCCACCAGGGCGAGCGCTTCCGAAGCCGGCCGGTCGGGGGCCTCAGCCTCGGAGCTGGTCGCCGGGAACAGCACGGGAACCGGCGACTCGGCCGGCACATCGGCAACACGGGTGGAGCGGATGAGGACCACCGTCAGATGCGTGGAGGCCAGGAGCACCAGGGGCGGGACGGCGGCGACCGTCGCGGCAAGGACACCGGGCACGGTCGCCTCGGCGGTGACGAGAGCGTGGGCCGCGTTCGCAGTCACCGACACCAGCGCGCCGGCGATCAGCAACGCCCAGGGATACCAGGCCGTCCGGTGTCCGTCGAGGGCGACGACGGCGACCGTGGCGACCACGATCAGGCCGTCCACCAGCAGCGGCCAGATCCACGCCTGCCCGGCCGCGATGCCCGACCGCACAGCGAGATCGGCCAGCGCGGTGAAGCTCAACCAGAACGCACCCGCCCCGATGAGCACGGTGCCCGACGCGGCCGTGACCACCGCCCACCCGCGACGCTCCTGAGGGGTCATCGCAGCCCCCTCGACGCGACACGACCCACAGGCCCGGCATCGAGATCGTGACCGGGGGTGGCCCGTGCCGTGTCGGAGTCTCTGGGGCGGGGTGCGTCACCGTGGATGCGCTTGTAGCCGGAGGCGACGGTGCGGGCGATCTCGCGCTGCCCGAAGTCAGGCTGGGCGACGGTGAGTATCGCATCGAGCGCCTCCCGGTAGGGCACGCCTTCCTCGGCGAGCACGCAGGACGCCCAGAACAACTTGTGGTTGCGATCCGTGCGCTCACCGCCCAGCCACTTCGCGAGCTTCACCGGATCCGCCCGCCCCGGCGAGGAACCTCGCTCGGGGAGCCTGCGCGGCGGACGCGGCGGGTCCAAGAACCTGCGGAGCGCTGCCGCGTCCAACGCCCGGCCCGGCGTCGGACTCAGCGACGCGAGACGATACAGGGCCGTCTCCCCGTCGATGATGCGGCGAGACGGCGGCACGATGATGTACCCGCGATCCCCACGGAAGTCGATCCCCGCACGCCCCGCCTGCCACGACGGCTGCTCACTCGTGAGGGCGGCCGGGTAGTAGATGTGCAGGCCGCCGGTGGGTGAGCGCACCAGCGCCTCCCACCCGTTCATCAGCCCCGTCTGACGTGCCCGACGGAACGCCTCGTAGCCGTTGACGCCGTGCACATCGACGTCCACGACCACCACGCCGGAGGCGGAACCAGTGGGCATCCCGATGCTGGCCGCCGGGAACCGTCGCCACCACGACTCCACCTGACGAAGGTCAGCAGTAGCGTCGTGGAAGCCATGCTCGGTGAGCGGGTTCTTCCCGCCCGGCGCGCACAGAAACACCGGCACCCCCGCCTGCGCGAATAGACGCGCGGCGACCGGCAACGGCGCATCCGGGGCGAGCCCGGCGAGAGCGGTCGTGAACGAGGTCCGGGCAGCCATCACAGCCCCCGTGCACGCGCCGGCTCCGGGGATCGGCTGGGCTCTGGCTCCAAAACCGTCGCAGCGCTGCGCTCCTTCGAACGCGCAGGCCGCGGCGCATCACGGTCAAGGCCCGGCGGGGCGCCGTCGGGCACCTGCACGGTGTCGAGCAGGTCGAGAATCCCCGCGGCGGTCTTCCGCACCCGCTCACCGGTCGCTTTGACAACCTCGACGGGTTCCTTGCCATCGACATTCGCGGCCCACCCCGAGACGTACGGGATCGTGTAACCGGTGGTGTCCATTCCGTGGGCCGCGCCGATCATCAGCGCAACGGACTCTGCCTCGACCTCGCCGATCCCGCGATGCAGGCGGGCATCCTCCCGGTCGGGGTCATGCATCAGCACATGCGCGAGCTCGTGCGCCAATGTCTTCACCTGGGCGGCGGGGTCCATGTTCTCCCGCACCGCCACCGTCTTCGCCTCGAAATCAGTCAGCCCGTTCGCGCCGCGGATCATCCCCTCATGCGGCACCCGCATCAGCTCGAACCCAGCAGCCCGTACCTGCTGCGCGAGCCCGTCCCAGAGCCCGTCGGGCGCTTCACCTTTGAGCAGCACCGGCGACGGCGGTTCGGGGATCGGCTCGCCGGCGGTCTGGGAGACATCCCAGACGTAGGCGGGGCGCACGCCGACCATTCGTGAGCGCACCACCTCGCCCGGCTTCGGCTTCTCACCCCGATTCAGGCGATACCAGGAAGCTGGGTCGGACGGGTTCGCGGACGCGAACCTGCCCGTGACGGGGGCGAGGATCTGATACCCCGGCTGGCCCTTCTCGACCTGCCGGCCGAGCTGCTGCCACTGTTTGTACCCGGCGACAAAGGTCGGGAACGGCTCGGGCACCCGCCCCTGCTCAAACGCCGCTTGATGCTGCTCCCAGATCAGCAGCACGTTGTTGAACGAGCGGGACCGGAACCGGGCGGCGAAGCGAAGCGCATCAGCCCAGTCCTCGCCCGTGACGAGCTGCTCGACCGCACCGGTGAGCTTCTTGTGCAGCTCATCGAGCCTCTCTTCCCGCTTCTGGCGGGCCTCTTCCCTCGTCGCCATCGTTCGGCCTCCTCCCGGTAAACCAGCCACCCGGGGGTGTGGGCGGCTGGTCTTGCACCTGCGAGGTGAGCCAGGTGTATCCGGAGAGTGTCGAGACGGTCAGCGAACGAATGGAGCGGTAGGTTGGCCGTCAGGAACTCGGAGGCACCTGACGTAGAACAACGGGATATCAACGAAACCGCGACCGTGGGCGCGGCGGCCCGGGATGGGGTCGTTTAGGTGGGCACCGATGTCTCATTCGTGGGCACGCTGCTGCCCGCGGAGCGCATGGCCCGGTACCGGCTCGGCGTGTTCCCGACGCACTCGCGAAACACCGCCGACGCACGATTGCGAGAACGCCACCCGACCCGCCGTCCGGCCTGCTCGATCGACAGGTCGGTCTCCCGCAGCAGTCGAGCCATCTCCTCGACCCGCAGCATCGTCAGATACGTCAACGGCGTCTTTCCGTAGGCGTCCACGAACACGCGACTGAGTTGCTTCGTGGACAGATGCACCATGCCCGCCAGCTCTGCCAGTCCCCAGCTCCGAGCGATGTCACTGCGCAGAGCATCGCGCACCTGGCGTGCCTCCGCCCGCAACGGCGCGAACTGGCGATCCCTCGGTAACGTCGGGTGGAGCCGTGCCCGCTGGTGCGGTGAAGTTCGATACGGAGTGATGCGGATGAACGGCGCGATCTGGTCGATGATCGCGTGCCACAACGCCTGCATCCGATGAAACCGCTCCCTGTAATGCCCGTCGACGCTGAGTGCGACGAGCTCGTCCAACCAGGGCATCAACATTCCAGAGCGGTCTTCCCCGAGCCGGAGCACTTGGGCGGGTTCGGTGTAGATCGTGTCGGCGAACCCCTGCGCGTCGAGGCGGTCGCGGAGGACGTCGGCGTACTGCCAGAACAACTGATCGAGCAGGAAGTCGGTGTCGGCGTAGATCGTGGTGACTGTGACATGCCCCTCCGGTTCCGACGCGCACAGCACGTTCGCGCCGAGCAGCACCACGTCACCGGGCTTGACTGGTTGTTCACCGAACTCGCTGAACAGGATCGCGGACCCATCGCGCACGACGATGAGCTTCACGCAGTCGTAGGCGACCGGACCAACAGGGCGATGGATCGTGCTGGTTCGCGCAAGAACGGGCTCGAACACCGCGATCAGTCCGGCAACAAGTGGACGCCCCGCGAGCTTCCAGTGAGGGTAGGAACTCGCGGGGCGTTCATGATGAGGGCAGTGTGTTAGACGGTCATGTCGGCCGGTTCGGGTGTTGTGACCGGTGCGACTGCCTTGGGTAGACGCAGGAACGCCGCGATGAGGATCGCCGCACCGATCGCGATCACGGCGTTGACACCGATCGCGAGTTGCAGCCCGGGCAGGAGAGTCGCGGCGACCATGCCGGTCGCGATCGCCGACATGACGGGGGTGCCGAGGGCGATGCCGACCTGCTGGCTCATCGTCACGAGGCCCGTCGCGAGCCCCTGCTGGTTGGCGGGGACGCCGGAGGTGGAGGCGACGACGTAGCCGACGATTGCGACGAGGTTCGCGATTCCGCCGACGAAGGTGAGGATCAGCACCGGTACCAGCCACGCGCGGGTGTCGCCCGCGAATGCGAGCGGCGCCGTGGCGGCGGCCTGCACGACGAGGCCTGCGACGATAGCGGTCTTCGCGCTCGTCTTGCCGATGATCTTCGGGGCGACGAGGCCGCCGATCACGGTGCCGATGCCGAGCACTCCGAGAATGAGGCCCGCGGTGATGGCGGAGTAGCCGAGGACCTGCTGGAGGTAGAGCGTCAGCAGGAAGACGAGCGAGGTGAAGGTGCCGAACGCGAGGAGCCCGGCGGTGTTGCCCCAGCCGATATTCGAGCGCTTCAGCAGGCCCGGTGCGACGAGGGGCTCGGTGACGCGGGCCTCGATCTTCAGGAACACGGCGAACAGGATCAGCGCGCCCAGGATCGGCCCCCAGGTGCCGGGATGCGTCCAGCCGTTGTGGCCGGCGGTGTCGATCCCGAACACGAGCGCCACCAGCGCGAGCGTGATGGTGACGGCTCCGGGCACGTCGAGCTTCGGGCGCGCCCCGCGGGCGGGCTCGCGCAGCACGAACGGGGCGATGACGATCACCGCGACGGCGACGACGACGTTGATGAAGAACGCCCACCGCCACGACACGGCCCCGGTGAGGAGCCCGCCGAGCACCGCTCCGGCGGTGAACCCGGCGGCCATGAGCGCTCCGTTGAGGCCGAGCGCGCGGGATCGGGCCGGGCCTTCCGGGAACATCGTGGTCATGAGCGACAGCGCGGCGGGAGTGACCATCGCGGTCGCGATGCCCTGCCCGACGCGGGCGGCGAGGAGCAGCACGGGTTCGGTGGCGAGCCCGCCTGCGAGGGAGGAGACGCCGAGCAGCACGATCCCGATCATGAAGAGGCGCTTGCGGCCGAACAGGTCGGCCACGCGGCCGAAGAAGAGGGTGAACCCTGCGGCGCAGAGCGCGAAGGAGGTGACGATCCACTGCAGCGCGGAGGTCGCGAAGCCGAGTTCGGTGCCAATGTGCGGCAGGGCGACGTTGAGGATCGAGAAGTCGACTGCGAGGGTGAAGTTCGCCGTCAGCAGGACCGCCATCGCGATCTTCTGCGCCGCGGTGAACCGTTCCGCCGGAACAGGTGTCGATGCGGTACTGGGTGGTGGTGAGGTGTCTGTTTGGCTCATGACATCCAGACTCGGACGATGCGGAAGAGGTAGCCAGATCCTCGGTTTGCGTGGCCTGCGGTTGCCTAGCACTGGCAGGGTCAGGCTCCGCCGGTACGCATGCGGGACAATAGATGGCATGGCACTATCGCAGCCCACTGATACCGATGGCCCGGTCACCGAGCTGGGCGAGTTCCTCCGCTCGCGCCGCGACCGCATCACCCCAGACGAGGTCGGCGTGAACAGCTACGGTCGCCGCCGTGTGCCGGGGCTGCGCCGGGAGGAGCTCGCGCAGCTCGCCGGGGTCTCCGTCACGTATCTGACCCGGTTGGAACAGGGGCAGTCGCAGAACGCCTCGGATGCGATCATCGACGCCCTTGCTCGCGCCCTGCAGCTCGACGCCGACGAACGCACCCACCTGTACGCGCTCGCGCACCCGACCCCCGAGAAGCGGCCCCGCGCCACATCGAAGCCCGAGGTCGCCAAGCCCGGCGCGGAGCAACTGCTGCACTCGATGGGCGACGTGCCCGCAGTGCTGCTGGGCCGATTCAACGACATCCTCGCCTGGAACCGCTCCGGCCACCTGCTGCTCGCCGGGCACCTCGACTACGACGCCCCGTCGATGGTCGAGGATCGACCGAACCAGTTGAGGCTGCTGTTCCTCGATGAGCACACTCGCGATCTCTACGTCGACTGGACCGACGAGGTCGCCCTCGCCGTTGCCTCGCTGCGGTATGTGGCGGCACAGTTCGCCGACGACCGCCGCCTCGCCGAGCTCGTCGGCGAACTCTCGATGAATAGCCCCGAGTTCGCCCGCCTGTGGGCCGGCCACGACGTCAGGCTGTGCACCAGCGGATCGAAGCGGTTCCGCCACCCCGAAGTCGGAGAGCTGGAACTCGGGTACGAGGTGCTGCATCTGCCCGAGGGCAACGGGCAACGGATCCTCACCCACACCGCCGAACCCGGAAGCCCATCGTTCGCCGCGCTGCGGCTACTGACCTCGGCCTCATAACCAGTCACCCCGACGCACGAAGAAGCGCTCCCAGAGACGATCCTGGGAGCGCTTCTTCGTGCGGTGACCGCGACGATCACCCCATGAGGCGTTCGGCCAGCAGCCGGTACGAGGTCAGTCGGTCGTCCGGGTCGCTGGTGACGGTGTTGATCATGACCTCGTCCGCGCTGTGCGCCTCGGCGAGAGCCGTCAGTTCAGTGTGCACTTCGTCAGGCGTGCCCGCGATGATCGCCTTGGAACGGCCCATCGCGCGGGTGCGTTCGGCATCGGTCCACTCGTGTCGTGCCGTGCTCTCGGCCGACGGGATCGGCCCGTCGAAGCCGAGATCTTTGCGTGCCCGCCACAGCAGCATCGCCTCCGCCAACTGCTGGGCGCGTTCGTGCGTCTCGGCGGTGATCACGCGCACAGCCAACACGGTATGCGCGCCATGACCATGCTCGGTGGCCGTTGCACGGTAGGCGGCGGTCGCAGCTTCGCCGCCGCGGGGCACGAAGAAATGCCCGTGCGCATACCCGGCACCGACGAGGCCGGCGAGGGGTGCGGCGGAGCCGCCCGCCCCGAGCACCCAGACCCGGCCATCAGGCTCACCCGCCCCCGACGGATGCTGGGTACCGAGGGCGTGGACGAGGGCGGCGATCTTCTCCCCGTAGTCCGGGTCGTCCAGCGCCGCCCGTCCCACGCCGGCATCGACGCGGTCGCCATGCACCTGCCCGAGCAGGGCCATCACCTCGATGACCTTCTGCACCGGGTACAGCGGCAGGAGGATGCCACCGGTGCCGACCCGGATGCGCTCGGTGCGTTCCAGGGCGAGCGCGGTCATCATCTCCGGGGCGGTGCTGGCGAAGGAGGCCGAGCGGTGGTGCTCGGCGAACCAGATCCGGTGGTACCCCAGCGCTTCGGCTTCCTGGGCGAGACGGAGACCGCTCTGCACGGCCTCCGCTCTGGTCGCGGTGTGTTCGGTGATCGGCACCTGGTCGAGGACCGACACTCTCATGCTGACTGCTTCTCGGCAGCGGGGTGGAGGGCGGGGATGATGCGCCAGTCGCCGCCGACCTGGAACACGAGGTTGTGGATGTCGGCGCCGGCGATCGTGCGCAGCACCGGCACCAGCTCTTCGGCGTGCTCCGGCTCGGCGACGTTCAGCGGCCACTCGCCGATGGTCGCGCCGCGCAGGTGCGGGTGGTGGAACCCGGCCCCGTAGGTCGCGATCAGGCTGATGGGAGAGAGGTTCGCGGCGCGCTGCTCGGGCCAGGTCAGCAGCCAGGACGCGATGAGCCCGCCACGCTGGTCGCGGTGCAGACCGGTGGCGTCGATCCTTCCGGTACCGGCGAGCAGGTGCTCGTTGAACTCCATCAGTACCTGTCGGGCCGGGCTGTCGAGGAGTTGGACGGCCTCTCCGAAGGCGGTCTCCTTGCCGGAGCGGGTGACGTGGCCGAAGTGGTTGCCGTCGCGCAGGTCGATGAAGTGACGGGTCAGCGCCTCCAGCGGCGCGGGAGTGGTGGTGGTCATGATGGGGTTCCTTCCATGTGTGTCGGTTGAGGTCGCGGAGTGGATAGTTCGCACAGGGATGATTCGGACAGGGCTGCGGCCACCGCCGACAGCACGCGGCTACGAGGGATGAGCAGGTCGGCGTGCCCGACGGCGGGCAGCACCTCCAAGGTCGTGGGGATGCCGTCGGTGCGGAGGCGGTCGGCGTAGGCGATCACGTCGTCGCGAACCGGATCGTCGCTGCCGACGATCAGGCACACCGGGGCCAGCGCGGCAAGACTCGGAGCCTTTAGTGGGGTGGGCAGGATCGTCGGCTCGGGAGTGCTGTCGAGCCAGAGTCGCCACGCCGCACGCAGGTCGGCCCGGTTCGGAAACGCGCCAGACCCGGCGCGATAGGACGGGCGGGCGCAACGGGGATCGAGCGGTGGATACGCCAACACCTGGGCCGGCACCCGATCGCCGGTATCGCGCCGGGCGAGGGCAGCGGAAGCGGCAATCGTGCCGCCAGCGCTGTCGCCCCCGACGACCACCGGCAACCCGTCGGATCGACGGTCGGCCCAGTCGAGGGCCGCCAGCACGTCGACCACCGCGGCCGGGAACCGGTGAGCCGGGGCGAGGCGGTACTCGACGGAGACGACCGCCCACCCCGACAACGAGGCGAGACCGCCAGTGACGGGCGCCCAGGCGGTGACGGAGCCGTGCTGCCAGGAGCCGCCGTGCGCCCAGACGATCCAGCCGCGCGGGTTCGCCGGCCGGTGCACGAGGAGCGGCACCGGCGCGCCATCGGAGGCGACAGCACTGGAAAGCGTCGTCTCAGGGGCAGAGATCGTGGTCATGATGGGTCCGGTCAGATCTGGCGCAGGGCACCGCCGTCGACCGACCACTCCGCACCCGTCACCTGCCCCGCTCTCGGCGAGAGCAGGTAGGCGATCACCCCGGCGACGTCCTCCGGCTTGCCGATTCGGCCGGCGGGCAGGCGGCGCTCCTCGCGGATGAACCGGTCCACCGCCGTGTCGGGGTCGGTGCCGAAGCGCGCGGCGAGCTGCTCAGCGAACCCGCCTAGTGCGTCGAAGAGGGCGGTGCGGGTCGGGCCGGGTGACACGACGTTCGAGCGGATCCCCGCCGGGCCGTACTCGATCGCCAGCGATTTCGACAGCGATAGCACTGTTGCCTTCGACGCGGCGTAGGCGGCCATCGTCGGGTCGGGCATGCGGGCGGCCTCGCTGCCCAGATGCACGATGCTTCCGCCGCCCGCGTCCCGCATTGCCGGGATCACGGCGCGAGTGAGGCGGGCGAGGGCGAACAGATTCACCTCGAACGTCGCCTCCCACAGCTCGTCATCGATCGCCTCGAACGAGTCACGGGTATCGAACAGAGCGGCGTTGTTCACCAGCCCATCGATTCGGCCGTGCCGCTCGATGGTCTTCGCCACGACCCGGGCCGCGGCGTCGAATGCTTTCAGGTCGGCGGCGACGAAGTGCGCCGATGCGGGAAGTACGCCGTCGCCGGGGCCGCGGCGGGCGACCGCCACGACTTTCGCCCCCTCGCCTGCGAGTTCGTGGGCGGTGGCGAGGCCGATGCCGCTGGTGCCGCCGGTGACGATGATGACGCGGCTTTCGAGATCGAGATGCATGGTGAAGCCTTCCTAGATTGCCGAGCTGATGTGGCGAGCGGATGAAGAGGCCCGGCGCCGTGCGGCGATGCGGGCGACGACGATGAGCGCCAGGCCGATGACCGTGAGACCCGCGCCCACGACGGTGGGACTGACCAGCCCGTAGCCGGCGGCGATTGCGGCTCCGGCGAGGCTGACGCCGATGGTGTTGCCGAGGTTGAATGCGGCGATGTTCGTCGCCGATGCCAGGGTCGTGGCTCCTGTCGCGTGCCGCATCACCCGCGCCTGCAATCCGGGCACGGTGGCGAAGCCGGTCAGGCCGAGCAGGAACAGCCCGATCGCGACCGGCACCGGCATCCCGGCGACTGCACCCAGGGCGAGGATCACGGCCGGCAGCAGGATCGACAGGATCAGCACGGCGTTGTCCGCGTTCCGGTCGGCGGCCTTGCCGCCGAGGATGTTGCCCGCGAACAGGCCCGCGCCGAGGATCACGAGCAGCCACGGGATCGCGGCGGCCGAGTATCCGGTGACTTCGCGCAGCAGCGGTTCGATATAGGTGAACACCCCGAACATGCCGCCGAACACCAGCGCGGTGGTCAGCAGCGAGGCGAGCACCTGCGGGCGCGCCAACGCCCGGAACTGCCGGGCGACGGGCAGCTGATCCCGTTCAGGCTCGGTCTTCGGTACGAGCGCGATCAGCCCGGCCAGTGCGATCACTCCGAGTGCGCTGATGATCCAGAACACCGTGCGCCATCCGTACTGCTGGCCCACGAGCGCTCCCGCGGGCACGCCGAGGACGTTCGCGATCGTGAGCCCGGCGAACAGGGCCGCCACGGCCGACGCCCGCTTCGAAGCGGGCACGAGGGAGGCGGCGAGGACGGCTCCGATGCCGAAGTAGCCACCGTGCGCGAGCGCGGCCACGATCCGGCCCGCCATCATCACCTCATACGTTGGCGCCCAGGCCGAGAGCAGGTTCCCCACGACGAAGAACGCCAGTAGCACCGCGAGCGCGTACTTCGGGGGCCGCCGCATGAGAAACGGGGTGATGAGCAGTGCGCCGGGGACGACCGCGAGCGCGTAGGCGCCGACGAGGTGCCCGGCCTGGCTGATGGTGACGCCCAGATCCGTGGCGACCTCGGTGAGGAGTCCGGCGATGACGAACTCGGTCAGCCCGATCCCGAACCCGCCGACACTCAGCGCGAACAGCGCGAGTGCCGCGTTCCGTCGGGTCACGGCAGCCGGTGGTTGGCCGACCTCAGCATCAGGTGCGGGACCGACAGTGGTCGTCATACGGCGCTTCCCTTCTCGAAACATCTGGCGGTGCCAACCAGCAGCAGAGCTTGCGAACCGGTCGTGCATCCACCCTGCTCGGGCTACAGCGGGGTAGCCAGAACCCCGAGTTGCCTAGCACTGACAGGGACAGGCTGACCGCCGCGGGAGCATCGACTGCGTGAGATCCTGACGGGATGGATGCCGACTGGGACGCCGGATCGCGTAATTCTGGGAATCGGTAGACGACACCGCACCCGACACGATGCTCGACAACATGCAAGCCCTGGTCGCGGAGCGCGCCGAAGACGATCCAGACGCCCTGTACGAGTGGGCGTTCGTCCACGACTACCTCGGCAAGGAACACGAAGCTGTTCTCCTCTACCGGGACGGCCTCGACCGCGGACTCTCCGAGCCCAGCCGGGCGCAGGGAACAATGCACATCGCCAACTCACTGCGGAACGCCGGCGCGCCAAAGGCCGTAGTTGATCTCCTGAGGAACCAGCCGAGCTATGAGACCACGGGCGAAGCCGCGCAGACGTTTCTCGCGCTCGCGCTTCGAGGCGCTGGACGGCCCGACGAGGCGTTGCGCGTAGCCCTCACGGCTCTCGCCCAGACTCTCCCGCTGTACTCCCGCGTCATCGCGAACTCGCCACAAATAGGTCGCTCATATTGACGTTTTAACTCGTGGAGGAAAGCACCGCGTACTGTCGTGAAAGTAGCTGCGTCTCGATCGGCTTGAACTTGCGGAT
>JAKDLE010000581.1 GCA_030453005.1 Pseudonocardia sp.
CCGGCTTTCTGGACGATCGGCTCACCTGCGTGCGAGCGCAAATTCTGCGGGGGGGCGGGCCTGGGCGCCCCGCACCCCCTCAGCCCAGTGACGGGTACCGAGGAATGGAGCAGCATGTCGCAGTTCGAGTCCGGAAGCGGACAGTTCGACTCCGTCGACGAGGTCGTCGACGCACTGACCGCGCAGGGCTACATCGCCGACACGCGGCTCGCCACCACGGTCTTCCTGGTCAACCGGCTGGACAAACCGCTGCTCATCGAGGGGCCCGCGGGTGTCGGCAAGACCGAGCTGGCGAAGGCGCTCGCCGCCGCCACCGGCCGCAGGCTGCTGCGCCTGCAGTGCTACGAGGGCCAGGACGAGACCAAGGCCCTCTACGAGTGGGACTACGGCAAGCAGCTGCTCTACACCCAGATCCTGCGCGAGAAGATCGGCCAGGTCGTCGCCGACGCGCCCACGCTGGAGGACGCGGTCGACCGGATCGGCGCACAGGAGAGCGTGTTCTTCTCCGAGCGCTTCCTCGCCTCGCGTCCGCTGCTGGAGGCCATCCGCTCCGAGCAGCCCGTCGTGCTACTCATCGACGAGGTCGACCGCGCCGACGAGGCGCTGGAGGCCGTGCTGCTGGAGACGCTCGCCGAGTACCAGGTCTCGGTGCCCGAGGTCGGCACGTTCACCACGAGGACCCCGCCGTATGTCGTCCTGACCTCGAACAACACCCGCGACCTCTCCGCCGCGCTCAAGCGTCGCTGCCTGCACCTGTTCCTCGACTACCCCACGGCCGAACGTGAGCTGGAGATCGTCCGCAGCAAGAAGACGGGTCTGCCGGACGCACTGGCCGAGCAGCTCGTCGGCATCGTCCGCGGGCTGCGCGAGCTGGAGCTGCGCAAGTCGCCGTCGATCTCGGAGACCATCGACTGGGCCCGCACGCTGGCTGTGCTGGGCGTCCAGGAGCTCACCTCCACGATCCTCGCCGACACCGCGTCGGTCGTCGTCAAGTACGACAAGGACGTGCGCAAGGCGATCGGCGCGCTGCCGAGGCTGGTCGACCCGAACGCCACGGTGCCCGAGACCGGCCACGGCCACGGGCACGGACACGGGCACGGACACGACGACGAGGCGCCCGCGCCGAGGAGCACCCGCACCGCCGACCCCGACGACGAGGACGACGGCGGCGCGGCCGTGCGGGCCGCGAAGGACACCCCCGGCCGCTTCGGCCACACCTACGGCAGCAACCCCCTGGGCGGCGACGGCGGCGCCTCCCCGGTAGCCCCGCTGAAGGTGGCCGCAGAACGGGGCGCGCGGAGCTTCGGCGCAGGCCTGGGTCGCCGACGCGCCCTGTGAACCGCACTTCGGAGAGGAGGGAGCTGACGTGGAGAACGCGCTGCACCGGTTCGTCCGGTTGTTGCGGCTGCGGGGGGTGCGGATCTCCATCCCCGAGGCGCTCGACGCGATGGCGTGTGCGTCGCAGCCGGGGATGATGTCGCACCGCGAGCAGCTCCGCGCCGCCCTGCGGGTCGCACTGGTCAAGGACCGACGTGACGAGGAGGTCTTCGACGAGATCTTCGACCAGTTCTTCGCGCTGGTGAAGGTCGGGCGCCCCGACACCGGCCACGGCCACGGGCACGGCCACGAGGAGCTGGAGGACACCGGCGCCCTGGAGAACTTCACGTTGTCCGAGGAGCCCAGCGACACCCCGCAGCAGGGCCACGAGCACGGCAAGCCCGTCGACATCCGCGAGTTCTTCGACCCCGACGACCTGGCCCAGCAGTACAACCTGCACCAGGAGGCCAACAAGATCGATCTGGCCGCCATGACCGACGAGATCGTGATCTCCAAGGACAGCCAGGGGATCGACGGCGAGGGCCAGCGCGTCCAGATCGAGACCGACAGCCTGCACAACGCGGGCATGCCGGGCCAGATCTCCCAGCAGGAGGGCACCAAGGTCGACGCCGACCTGTCCATCGCCCAGCAGGAGGCGTTGCTGGGATGGCTCAACGACCCCGACGGTGAGTCGCAGGAGGGCGACGAGGACGACCTCGCCGCGCTGCGCAGGCGGATGACCGGCGTGCTCGCCGGGCTGCCCGAGGCGCTCAAAAAGCACCTCGAGGCGCTGATGTCGTTGGAGAACAAGGTCGTCGAAGGTGTCGAGGCGGACGAGGCCAGGGAGGTCGACCACGTCGGCGAGCACGAGCGGATGGAGCTGGAGGAGTCGATCCGACGCCTCGCGCACACCCTGCACGGCGGTCTGACGCACAAGCGCAAGGTGTCCAGCCGAGGGCGGATCGACTCGGGCCGCACGATGCGCAGGAACATGCGCTTCGACGGCATCCCGTTCGCCCCCGTCACCGTCACGCGCTCGGAGGACAAGCCGCGGCTGGTGATCCTGGCCGACGTGTCGCTGTCGGTGCGCGCCACCGCCCGGTTCACGCTGCACCTGGTGCACGGGCTGCAGAACCTGTTCGGGCAGGTGCGGGCGTTCGCGTTCGTGTCCGACCTCGTGGAGGTCACCGACCTGTTCGAGGACCACCCCGTCGAGCAGGCGCTGGGCCTGATCTTCGGCGGGGACGTGCTCGACGTCGACGCCAACTCCGACTACGGCGCCGCGTTCGGCACGTTCGGTGAGGAGTACGCCTCGGCGGTCAACCGCCGCTCCACGGTGATCGTGCTGGGCGACGGGCGGGGCAACGGCAACGACCCGAACCTCGAGGCGTTCGGTGAGATCACCCGCCGCGCCCGGGAGACGATCTGGCTGACCCCGGAGCCCCGCTACTCCTGGGGGCTGGGGGCCTGCGACCTGCCCGACTACGCCGAGTACTGCAGCCGGGTGCGCGTCGTCCGCGACCTCACCGGGCTGGGCACCGCGGCGGAGGAGATGGCCACGGAGTTCGTCGGCCGCTGATCCGGGCCGGCCTCCCCGCACCACCGGGGAGGCCGGTTCCGTCGCGCCGGTGGCCCTTGCGATTAGCAGAGGCTGCGCTAAGTTTGGCATCCAATCTAATTGGGTGCGGCTCTCGTGGAGTG
>JAKDLE010000040.1 GCA_030453005.1 Pseudonocardia sp.
CGGGCGTTACCGGTCTACTACGTCAGCGAGACGGCGGCGGGGCTGCGGCTGCAGCGGGAGTTCCACCCGGTCCGGACGACGGACCCCGCCAGCGACGCGGTGCGCGAGATGCTCGCCGAGCCGACCGGGCTCGACCCCGACTACCGCACGCTCTGGCCCGCGGGCACGACCCTGCGCGAGCCCGTCACCGCCGCCGACGGGGTGATCACCGTCAACCTCGCCGGGCTGACCCCGGGTGCGCAGGCCGGGTCGGCAGGCGCCGCGCTCACGGTGCAGCAGCTCGTCTACACGGTGCAGGGTGCGCTGCAGTCGACCGACCCGGTGCGGATCCTGCTCGACGGCGAGCCCGCCGACGAGCTGTTCGGCGCCGTCTCCGTCGCGGACCCGGTGTCCCGCGCCGACATCTTCGTCACCCGTTCGCTCGTGCAGATCGACGCACCGGCCCACGGCGCCACGATCACCGGTCCGGTCGAGGTGACCGGCGAGGCGGCCGTGTTCGAGGCGACCCTGCTCTGGGAGGTCCTCGCCGACGGCGAGGTGGTGCAGTCGGGCTTCACCACCACCTCGGAGGGACAGACGTTCGCGCCGTTCTCCTTCACCCTGGAGCTGGCGCCCGGCGAGTACGTCGTGCGCATCATGGAGACCGACCCCTCCGGCGGCGAGGGGCGCCCGGTGCTGACCGACGACAAGACGATCACCGTGACGGGCTGAGCCCGCACGGTTCAGTCCGGAGGTGCGGCGGGGGCGCGCAGGCCGAGGTCGGCGAGCTCCAGCGTCGCGAGCCAGCGCACGGTGTCGCGGTCGTCGCGGCGCCAGGCCGCGGCCGGGTCGGGGCACACGGCGAGCAGGCGCCGCACCGGTACGCGGGTGAGGGCGCGCAGCGCCAGCAGGTCGGTGTCGAGGTCGCGGACCGCGCGCCGGGTGGGCCGCCCGGACCCACCGCACCCGCAGCGTGAGCCACAGCAGCACCACGGGCAGCGCGCCGACCACGACGATGCCGACGGCGGTACCGGTGGCGACGGCCGTGCCTGCCGCGTCGTCGAAGGCGCCGCGGATGGCGTCGCCCGCCTCGGCCGACGCCCGCCCGGGGCCCACGCCACCTGCACGACGACCACCACCCAGACGACCACCAGCAGGTCGGCGAGCAGCTGCCGCGCCGCGCGGACGGGATGTTCGGCTCGGCGGCCCGGCAGGCCGCCCTGCTACGCGAACAGGTCGTCGGCCGAGGAGGCGATCGCCGCGCGGCGGACCCAGACGTCGAGCTGGTCGAGGTCGGTGCACTCGCCAACGCGGGCGCGGGCGGCGTCGGAGACTGCGAGACCGCGGGCCTCAAGTACTGCGAGCACCGCATTCGCTTCGCCCTCGGCCTTACCCTCGGCTCGGCCCTGGGCGCGGTGGCGGCGGGCGAACTCGCTCTGGTACTCGTAGGTTCCGGTCGTCATCAGTGCCTCCAGGTAGCGCTGCGCCGCCGTGGGCAGCGCGGCGAGCACGACGTCAGAGTACAACAGGGCACGGTCGGGATCGATGGATGCGAGTGCGCTGAGCAGGGCGTCGAGTACGTCGTGCCGGTCCGGCCGGGCGCCGTGAGCCATAGCCGAGAGCACAGAGAGCTCAGGGACGGCGACGGCTGCGGCGGGGTCGGTCACCACCGGTACCTGGTGGGGTCCGAGCACCAGCGGGGTCAATCTCGATCCGGGGTGCCCGAGCTCGACCGGGGCGGCACACCACGCGGCGACCGCGGCGTCGACACAGACCACCAGCAGCACCGTGGGGCAGCGCAGACGGGCGCGCAAGGTGGCGAGGTAGACCGGCCAGCTCCACCGCTTGTCCTGGTCTCGCCGCAGCTGCACCTCGACGACGACACCGAGCACAGGTGTCTGCGCGGTCGTCGTCTGCGCGGCGGTCGGTACCACGACAGCGTCGGCGCGGTACTCGGTGGGGGCCAGGTCATTGAGATCACCGGGCTCGGCGCGAGCCTGCTCGTGGGCGGGAACACGCATGCCGAGCACGTCGTCGAGCAGCTCAGCAGCCAGGGACGGCCGCTGTCGAAAGATCTCGATCAGCGCCTCGTGCAGGCTCGACGGCATGAGGCGACGCTATCGGCGGGCACCGACAACGGGGACGGGTCAGAGCAGCCCCAGCTTGGTGGCCGCGTAGACCGCCTCCGCCCGCCTGCTCACCATGAGCTTGCGCATGAGGTTCCCGACGTGGAACTTCACCGTGGTCTCGGAGATGAACAGCTCCGCCCCGATGGCGCGGTTGGACAGCCCGCGCGCCAGCAGCCGCAGGACGTCGAGCTCCCGTTCGGTCAGCCGCTCGCGGTCGGGCACCCCGCCGGAGAGCGAGCGCACCATCGCCGAGGCGCTGCGGGCGTCGAACGCGCTCTCCCCGCGGGAGACGGCGCGGATCGCGCGCACCAGCTCGGTGGTGTCGACGTCCTTGACGACGTACCCGCGCGCGCCTGCCTGGACCGACTCGACGACGAGCCGGTCCTCGGCGAACGTGGTGAGCACGAGTACGCCGAGGCCGGGATGCGCGGCGCAGAGGCGGCGACACACGTCGAGGCCGTCGGTCTGGGGGCCCGCGGTGAGCTTGAGGTCGAGCAACACCACGTGTGGGCGGGACGCGGCGACGGCGGCGACCGCGTCGGCGGGGGTGCCCGCCTCGCCGACCACCCGCAGGTCGTCCTCCCGCTCCAGTACGGCACGCAGGCCCTGCCGCATGATGGAGTGGTCGTCGACGAGCACGATGCGGACGTGGCCGGGTCGGGCGATCGGTCGGGCGCCCGGGTGGGTCGTTCTCATACGCTTCTCCTCTGGCCCTCTGCGCAGGGCACCGGCACATCGACCTGGACCTGCAGCCCGCCCAGGCGCGCACGCCGGAACGTCAGCGACCCGCCCAGCTCGCGGGCGCGGGTCGCCATGTTGACCAGCCCGCGGTGCTCACCGGACGGGGTGGCGAGCGTGGCGGCGCGCAGGCTGCGCCGCACCTCGTCGGGACTGCCGCAGCCGTCGTCGGAGATGGTCAGACGCACCTGCTCGCAGTGGTAGGCCAAGCGGACCACCGCGCGGCTCGCGTCCGCGTGCACCGCGGTGTTGAACAGTGCCTCGCCCGCGATGCGGAACAGCGACTGCTCACAGTCCGCGGGCAGCGGAACCGGCTTGCCGCCGATGCGCACCTCGACGCGCAGCTCGTCGGGCATGTGCACACCGGAGAGCCGTCGCAGCATCGAGGGCAGGTCCTCGTCGGCGCAGCCGTCGCGCTCGCTGAGCGCGTAGATCGCCGAGCGGAGCTGCTCCACGGCTCGGCGCGTGAGGTCCTTGGCCGTGTCGAGCTGGCCGCGCAGCCGGTCGTCGGTGATCTCGGAGCGCACCAGCTCGATGTGCATGCCTGCCGAGAGCGCGTACTGGGTGACGCTGTCGTGCAGCTCGCGGGCGATCCGGTGCCGTTCCACGTCGAGTACCTCACGCTGCCGGGCGGCACCCAGCTCCGCCTGGGTGGCGACGAGCAGCTCGTTGCGCACCCGCAGGTCCTCGGCCTGACTGCTGGCCTGGGCGTAGAGCCGGGCCGAGTGGTCGAGCAGCGCGCAGTTCTGCAGGGCGGCCGCGGTCTGCCCGGCGAGGATCTTGAGCACCGAGTGGTCCGTGTCGTCGATCTCGCGCTCGGGGGGCGTCCAGGCGATGAACCCGCCGACGACGCGGCCGTCGAGCCGGACCGGCACGTGCAGGTGCAGGCGGGCGGCTTCGGCGGGGTGCTCGCCGTCGGCCGCGCCGTGGCTCACCTCGATGATGTGCGCGCGCACCCGCACGGGCAATGTCTGAGGATCGGGCCACTCGGCGCCGTCGGGGCCGCGCACCAGGTGGCGCGGACGAGCGTCGGGCAGCTCCCCGTCGACGAGGGCGAACACGACCCACTCCGCCGAGAGGTGGTTGGCCGCCGCCTCCACCACGGCGCGCAACAGCGCCTCGGACCCCTCCATGGTGCGCACGAGCGCCGCGGAGATCCGCTCGAGCGCATGGATGACCCGGCGCATGCGCTCCGCCGCGACCCGGTACTCGGGGTAGTAGTGCGGCTTGCCCGAACGGAGCCCGGTGAGGGCCTCCAGGTCCGGCCGCGGCCGCCCGCTCGCCCGACGCGGAGGCCACTGGGCGGTGGTCATGGCGCCTCCGCGGGACCGCGTGCGTCGGCGCGGGTCATGGCGCCTCCGCGGGACCGAGTGCGTCGGCGCGGGTCACGGCGCCTCCCCGCGGGTCGTCACATCGCCGCCCGGAACAACGCGCCGATGTCCTCGGCCGACGCACCGCGCGGGTTCGTGGTGAGGCAGGCGTCGCCCAGCGTGAGCTGGGACAACCGCGGGATGTCCTCGGCCGTGACGCCCAGGGAGGACAGGTCCTTGGGGACGCCCACCTCGTCGCCGAGCTCACGCACCGCCTCGGCCACCCGGTGTACGGCCTCGGTTGCGTCGAGCCTCCCACCCGGCCCCGACACGTCGATCCCCATCGCCTGGGCGATCGGGACGAACCGCTCGGGCTCCGCCGCCCCGTTGAAACGGATGACGTGGGGCAGCAGCACCCCGTTGACGACTCCGTGCGGCAGGTCGAGCATGCCGCCGACCTGGTGGCTCATGGCGTGCGTGGCCCCGAGGATCGCGTTGGTGAACGCGAGCCCGGCCTCCAGCGCGGCCTGGGCCATCAGGGAACGCGCGGTGGCGTTGCGCGGGCGCAGCATCGTCTCGGCGAGGTTCGAGTTGACCAACGAGATCGCCTGCAGCGCGTGGTGGTCGGTGAGCGGCCCGTGGGCGAGTGAGACGAACGCCTCGATGCCGTGGGTCAACGCGTCGAGGCCGGTGGCGGCGTTGAGCCACTCGGGCATCGTCACGAGCAGCCGCGGGTCGACGACCGAGACGTCCGGGACCAGTGTGCGTCCCATGATCGTGATCTTGGTGTGCCGCTCGGTGTCGGTGACGATGCAGAACTGCGACACGTCGGCGCCGGTGCCCGACGTGGTCGGCATCATGATCATCGGCGGGATCGGGTGCGCGATCCGGTCGATGCCCTCGTAGTCGAGGATGCGCCCGCCGTTGGCGGCGAGCAGCGCCACCCCCTTGGCGGCGTCGATGACGGAGCCGCCGCCGATACCGAGCACGACGTCGCAGCCGCTGTCGAGGTAGCGCGCGTAGCCCGCCTCGATCTCGTGGTCCTTGGGGTTGGGGGTGAGGTCGAACCACACCTGCGGGGCGAGCCTGGCCGTGCGGAGCTGGGCCAGCAGCTCGACGGGCCAACCCGCCTCCATGACACCGGGGTCGGTGACGACGAACGGGCGCCGAGCGCCCAGGCGTACCGCCGCGTGCGCGGCCTCCGGCAGGGAGTTCTCCCCGAACACGATCTCCGGAGCGTGGAACTTGGACAGACGCAACGGCGCCGCCGATGGCGAATCCTCCGGGCTGCGTCGCGCCAGCAGTACCGAGTCGCCGACTCGGCGTGCTTCTCCGACGAGGACCACATTGCCCCCTTGACGCTCAGTCGTTCCGGGCCGCTCGCGGGGAATGACGGCGGGCGGTCCAGCCGAGGCTACAAGAACCGAGGGTGCGCGGGCAGACACCAGCGGGGTACGAAGGCCCGACCGTCTCGGTCCTGTGCTTCCGCGACGCCGCCTGTCCGGTACCGGTGACCTTCCCGGCACCGATGAGCCTCCCCGATGGGAGAGGCTCAGCCCACGTGGATGGGCCCGTCGCGCTCGGTGAGCCGCACCCCGGCGCCGCCCCAGTGCTTGGCGATCATCTCCGCGGCGACCGACACGGCGGTCTCCTCCGGGGTACGGGCGCCGAGGTCCAGACCGATCGGCGAGGACATCCGGGCGATCTCCGCCTCGGTGATGCCCTTCTCCCGCAGCCGGGCGAGCCGGTCGTCGTGGGTGCGCCGCGACCCCATCGCGCCGATGTAGCCCACCTCCGGCAGTCGCAGCGCCACCTCGAGCAGCGGCACGTCGAACTTCGGGTCGTGGGTGAGCACACAGAGCGCGGTGCGGCTGTCGATGCGGCCCGCCTCGGCCTCGCCCGCGAGGTAGCGGTGCGGCCACTCGACGATCACCTCGTTGGCGCCGGGGAACCGCGTGGCGGTGGCGAACACGGGGCGCGCGTCGCAGACCGTGACGCGGAAACCGAGGAAACCGCCGATCCGGGCGACGGCGGCGGCGAAGTCGATCGCGCCGAACACGATCATGCGCGGCGGCGGGGCGAAGGACTCGACGAACACCGACAGGCCCTCGCCGCGGCGCTGGCCCTCGACCCCGTAGGTGACCTGGGCGTTGCGCCCGGCGTCGAGCAGGCCGCGGGCGTCGTCTCGGATGGCGTCGTCGAGGCGGGTGGACCCGGTGCCGCCCTCGACGTGGTCGGGCCACACGATCAGCCGTCTCCCCAGCCGTTCCGCGGGCCCGGAGATGACGGTGACGACCGCGACGGGCGCCTCGTCGCGGATCGCCTCGGCCACCCGGCCGAGCTCCGTGTAGCTGTCCGCGTCGACCTTCTCCACGAAGACGTCGATGATGCCGCCGCAGGTGAGCCCGACGGCGAACGCGTCGTCGTCGGACACGCCGTAGCGCTGCAGCAGCGGCCTGCCCTCTGTGAGGACCTGCTCGCCGAGCTCGTACACGGCACCTTCGACGCAGCCGCCGGACACACTCCCGACCGCCTCGCCGCCGGGCCCGATCAGCATCGACGCACCGACCTGACGCGGCGCGGAGCTGTAGGTGCCCACGACGGTGGCGAGCGCGGCCGTCTCGCCCTTGTTCCACCACTCATCGAGCTTCGCTACCACATCACGCATCACGAACCACCTCAAGCAGCTGTTCCAACGTGGCCAGACTGTGCCCGGCCAACAACTCGTCCAAGTACGGGAGGGCGGCCACTATTCCCCCCTGCACCGGCGCGTAGCCGTCCTTGCCTGCGTGCGGGTTGACCCACACGAGCTTGTGCGCCAGGCGGTGCAGCCGCGACATCTGCACGCCGAGCAGGTCGGGCTCCCCGCGCTCCCAGCCGTCGGAGAACACCACGACCACCGCGCGCCGCGCCGCGCCACGCTGCCCCCACCGGTCGACGAACGCGCGCATCACCTCGCCGAGCCTGGTGCCGCCCGACCAGTCGGGGATCGCCCGACCCGCGGCGGCCAGCGCGCGGTCGGCGTCGCGCATGCGCAGCTCGCGGGTGATGCGGGTGAGTCGCGTACCCAGGGTGAACGCCTCGACGGCGCCGCCGCCCCGACCGGCCCCGCGGCGGACGACGACGTGCGCGAAGCGCAGCAGCGCGTCGGCGTAGGGCTCCATCGACCCGGAGACGTCCACGAGCAGCACCACCCTGCGCGGGCGCCGCGAGTGGTCGCGGCGGAGCAGGTCGCGCAGCTCGCCCTGGTTGCGCAGTGCCGCGCGCAGCGTGCGGCCCGCGTCGGTGGGGCCGTGTCGTGACGGGCGCAGCCGCCGCGACGCCCGTGTCGGCATGTCGGGGCGCAGCAGCGCGAGCAACCTGCGCAGGTGCTCGCGCTCGGCCGGGGTCAGCTCGGCGAGGTCACGGTTGCGCAGCACCTCGTTGCCGGTGGCGTGGGCGTGCACCTGGGGGGTGTCGCGCTCGTCGTCGTCCTCGTCGGTGTCGCCGCGTTCGGACGGGGTCAGCGCGGCGAGACGCGGAGGCGGCGGCTTGCGCTCGTCGGTGACCGTCGTGCGGCCTCCGCCCCGCGGCGGGGTGAACCAGTCATCGAACGCCCGGTCGTAGCGAGGCAGGTCGTCGGGATCGGAGCACAGCGTGAGACGCCCGGCCCAGTACGTCTGCATCCGGCTGGTGACGTCGAGCGCGTCGAGCGCCCCGAGGAACGCGGCCACCCGGTCGGTCGTGATCGCCAGCCCGGCGGCCCGGAGCACGACGGTGAAGCCGACGAGCCCCTCGATCGGGTCCCTGTCGACCGAGCCCGGGTCGACCGGGCGAGCGTCGGTCGTCACGGGTTACGAGGCGAGCAGCGTGTCGAGCTGCTTGCGGACGCGGTCGGCGTCCTCGCGGTACTTGAGGACGGCGCCGAGCGTGGCCGCCGCGCTGTCGACGTCGAGATGGCGGGCGCCGACGAGCTGCAGCGCACGCGCCCAGTCGATGGTCTCGGCGACTCCGGGCGGTTTGAGCAGGTCGGCCTGGCGCAGCGCGCGGACCGCGCCCGCCACCTGCGAGGCGAGGCGCTCGGGGATCCCGGGCAGCCGCGAGTGCAGGATCTCGATCTCGCGCGCCAGGTCGGGGTGGTCGAGCCAGAGGTAGAGGCAGCGGCGCTTGAGGGCGTCGTGCACCTCGCGGGTGCGGTTGGAGGTGAGGACGACCAGCGGCGGGACCTTCGCGCGGATCTCGCCGATCTCCGGGATCGTCACCGCGTGCTCGGTGAGGACCTCCAGCAGGAAGGCCTCGAACTCGTCGTCGGCGCGGTCGATCTCGTCGATGAGCAGCACGCTCGGCGTGGTCTGCAGCGCTTCGAGGATCGGACGGGCGAGCAGGAAGCGCGGGTCGTAGAGGGAGGCCTCCACCGCCTGCATGTCGAGGGAGCTCGTACCGGCGGTGGCCTCCAGGGCGCGCAGGTGCAGCAGCTGGCGCGGGAAGTCCCAGTCATAGAGGGCCTGGGAGGCGTCGATGCCGTCGTGGCACTGCAGCCGGATCAGTTTGGCGCCGAGCACCTGGGCCAACGCCTGGGCCAGTGCGGTCTTTCCCGTACCCGGTTCTCCTTCACAGAACAGCGGGCGGTTCATGCGCATCGCGAGGAACGTGGCGGTGGCGAGCCCGTCGTCGGCGAGGTATCCGGTGGAACGCAGGGCGGCCGCCAGTGCGGCAGGCGACTCCGCGGCGGCTTCGGGGCTATCGGTCACGTGCCCAGCATGACGGACCGCCGGGCGTGGAGCCACCGCGGGCGCCCGGACGGTCGCAACGGGTCCATGGCTCGTCACGCTGAGTTCGGGACGGGTGTGACGCACTCGGCAATACTTCCGTTTTGGAGGTATTTATCTTGCCGAGATCAAGTCGTGATCTCCTGTCGTTGACCTGCGGATACCTGTCCATCGCGCCTGTAATCTGTTCGTTACCGTGACGCCTGTCACTGTCCCGTTTATTGACGTTGGGACCGTTGGTGCTCGTAGCGTCTGTGTTCGGCCGACCCGCAGGGGTCGTTCGGAAATGCATCCGGAACCGTCGCGCCTCGCCCTGTCCCACGGTTCCGGTCCGTCGAGATGAACATGGGACAGGGATGAGGACGCCGATTTCCCGCTGTCGCACGACGGCGGCGGGAGTGACGCAAGGACGGCTCCCCGGTGGGCTCCCCCCACGAACGATGAGCACGTTCTCCGATACGGCGCGAATTGGAGAGCTTTGAAAATGACTTCTCGACCTGCGTTCCCCAAGGGCCGAAGTCTTCTGCGCCTGGCCGTCGCCGGTGCGGTCGTGATGGGCACCCCCCTCGCCCTGGCCGGGACGGCCAACGCCGCCCCGCTTTCCGACTGGGAGGCTCTCGCGCAGTGCGAGAGCGGCGGTGACTGGAGCATCAACACCGGCAACGGCTACTCCGGCGGCCTGCAGTTCAGCCCCACCACGTGGCGTGCGTTCGGCGGCACCGGCTCGGCACACAACGCCAGCAAGGCCGAGCAGATCGCCGTCGCCGAGCGGACCCTCGCGGCCCAGGGCTGGGGCGCGTGGCCCGCCTGCTCCGCCGAGCTCGGACTGAACGGCTCCGCGGAGCCCGGAAAGACCGTGCGCGCCTCCGCTCCCGTCGAGGACGAGGCCCCGGCCGCTGCCCCCGCGGCCACGAGCGGTGGCGACTACACCGTCCGCTCCGGCGACACCCTGTCGGAGATCGCGTCGGCCCACGGCACCACCTGGCAGCAGCTGTTCGAGAGCAACCAGGACGTGCTGAGCGACCCGGACGTGCTGTCGATCGGCCAGACGATCAACGTCTGATCGACCCCGTGAGCTCGTGCGTCGGGTCGGAGTGCACTCCGGCCCGACGCACGGGTATCCGGTGCCGAACGAGACCTCAGGTCGAGTTGACCCACTCGTCGGTTCCGTCGGCGAAGGCCTGGTGCTTCCAGACCGGCAGCAGGCGCTTCACCTCCTCCACCAGTTCGGCGCACGTCTCGAACGCCTCGCGGCGGTGGTCGGCGGCCACCGCGCACGCCAGCGCGACCTCCCCGATCGCCAGTGGACCGACCCGGTGGCTCACCGCGACTGCGCGGACCCCCTCGGCCCGGGCGGCCACGTCCGCGGCCACCTCGGCCACGACCGTGGCCGCGCTCGGATGCGCGCTGTAGGTCAGGCCACGCACCGACCGGCCGCCGTCGTGGTCGCGCACCACACCCGCGAACGTCACCACCGCTCCCGCCCCGGCGTGGTCCACCAGCGCGGCGTGCTCGGCCACGTCCAGCGGCTCCTCGCCCACCGCGGCGCGCAGTACCTCCGCCTTCACGCGTGATCCCCTCCTCGCAACTGGTCCACCGCATGGTCGAGTACGTCGGCCAGCACGTCGAGACCGTCCCGAACCCCCCCTGTCGATCCGGGGAGGTTCACCACCAGAGTGCGGCCCGCCACGCCGGCGAGACCGCGCGAGAGCACGGCCGTGGGCACCGCCGGAGCGCCGGACGCGCGGATCGCGTCCGCCAGGCCGGGCACCTCGTAGTCGAGCACCGCGCGGGTGATCTCCGGAGTGGCGTCGGTCGGCGAGATCCCGGTGCCGCCGGTCGTGATCACGACGTCGGCGCCCGCGGCCACGGCGGCGCGCAACGCCTCGCCCACGGGGTCGCCGTCGGGCACCACCGCCGGGTCCGGGGTGTCGTAGCCGCGTTCGCGCAGCCAGTCGACGATCAGCGGGCCGCCGCGGTCGGCGTACACCCCCGCCGCCGCGCGGTTGGACGCGGTGACGACTCGGGCCCGCCTCGGTGCCCCGCCCGAAGACTCGCTCACGGCTGGTCCTCGGGCCGGGACCACGTGCCGGTCTTGCCACCGTCCTTGCGCTCGACGCGCACGCCGTCGAGCACGGCCGCCGGGTCGACAGCCTTGATCATGTCGTGCAGGGCGAGCCCGGCGACGGCCACCGCGGTGAGTGCCTCCATCTCGACGCCGGTGCGGTCGGTCGTGCGCACCGTGGCCCGGATGCGGACATCGGCGTCGCCGGGCTCGAGGTCGAGTGTGACCCCGCTGAGCGCGATGGGGTGGCACAGCGGCACGAGGTCCGGGGTGCGTTTCGCACCCATGATCCCGGCGATGCGGGCGGTCGCGAGAGCATCGCCCTTGGGCAGGCCGTCGCGGCGCAGGAGGTCGATCACCTCCGCGGTGGTGCGCAGCACTCCCGTGGCCACCGCCGTGCGGGCGGTGGCCTCCTTGTCGGTCACGTCCACCATTCGGGCCGCGCCGGCGCGGTCCACGTGCGTCAGCTCCACGAGCCGAGACCCTACGGCGTCCCGCGGATCGGCTCAGGACGACGCCATCAAAGTGATTTGCGTCACCC
>JAKDLE010000582.1 GCA_030453005.1 Pseudonocardia sp.
TGAGCGGGCCAGGCGCGGTGGCAGGGCACGCGCAGCGCCGCGGGGGTGACCGCGGTGTGCTCGGCGGCGGCGTGCAGCCGCCCGTCACGCACGACGACGGCGCCGCTGCCGACCACGACGGTCGCCGTCCCTTGCGGGTGTCGCCGTAGAGCGTGAACTGGCTGACCACCAGCAGCGGGGCGGCGGTGTCGGCGCAGGACCGCTCGCCGGTCAGGATCCGCAGCTCGTGCAGCCTGCGGGTCATGAGCGGCACGGCGGCGGCGGTGTCGTCGCGGTGCACGCCGAGCAGCACCAGCAGGCCCGGCTCGGCGATCTCGCCGACCACGACCCCGTCCACCCGTACCGCGGCCCGGGCCACCAGGGCGACCACCGCTCTCATCGGGGCGTCCTCACGGGGTCGGGACCAGTAGACCGTGCCGGACGAACTCGCGCACGGCGGGCAGCGTGGCGGCGACCAGCTCGCCCGCAGGCCGGTCGTGCGCGAACGCCAGCAGCTCGATCAGCTCCCCGAGCGGCAGCGCCCCGCGGCAGCCGGCCAACAGCGCCGCCGCGAGCCCGTCGACCTCGTGCCGCCAGCGCGGCCCGTCGCGCCGGGCCACCGCGGAGCCGACCTCGGTCCAGCCCTCGTCGCCCGGCTCGGCGTAGGTCTCCAGCACCACCGACGGCGCCACCGCCAGCCGGGCGCCGAGCAGCGCGGCGTCGTCGGCGTGGGCACGCAGCCAGTCGACGCGGCTCAGCCACGCCGTGACCTCCGGCCCGAGCGGGTCGGTGACCTCGCCGAGCAGGTCCTCCACCACGACGACGGGCTCGACGTCGGCATCGATGCGGCGCAGCACGACGAAGCCGAACCCGATCGCCTCGACGTCGCCGCACTCCATCCAGTCCAGCCACACCCCGGCCTGGGCACGCGCCTCCGGGGAGGCGAGGTCGAGGCCCGCGTCGCGCTGCCAGGTGCCCACGTGCAGCGCCGGGTCGGCCACCTCCCGCTGCACGACCCAGGCGTCCACCCCGGCGGGGAGCCAGGACCGCACGCGGTCGGGCCAGTCCTCGCCGCGCACGTGCAGCCACGACCCCAGCAGCTGCGCCACCCCGCCCGGCTCCAGGTGCGCGGGCAGGTCGCGGACCAGCTCCGCGAGCGCCTCGTCGCCCGCCCGCCCCGAGTCGCGGTAGACGTAGTCGACGCGGGCGGGCCCGGGCACGAACGGCGGATTGGAGACGATCCGGTCGAACCGGCGCCCCGCCACCGGCTCCAGCCACGGACCGTCGAGCAGCTCGACGTCGAGGCCGTTGAGGGCGAAGGTGGCCGCGGCCCTGGCCAGGGCGCGGGGCGGGAGGGCGGTGGCGGGGCGGGGACGCGCGGGCCCGAGGGCGTGCAGGGCCTGTACGCCGCAACCGGTGCCCAGGTCGAGCAGCGTGCCGACGGGCGTGCGGTCGGTGGCCGAGGCCAAAGTGAGCGACGCCCCGCCGACGCCGGTGACGTGGTCACGCTCCTGGCCCCGCCGGTCACTCCTGGGCGCGTCGAGGTCGGACAGCACCCACCACTCCACGGGGTCGTCGACGTCGCCGTCGGGACCAGCAGCGATCCCGTAGGGGCGCAGGTCGAGCGCGGCCGCCCAGCCGCCGTCCGCGGCTTGCAGCAGGCCCGCCTCCGTGGCCAGCTCGGGCGTGAGGGGGCCCAGCGCGGCACGCACCGCCGCGTCGGGCTCCACCGCGCCCAACAGCAGCAGCCGGACGAGCACGCCGAGGTCGCCGCCGTCGCGGGCGGCGCGGAACGCAGGCTCCGCCTCGCCGCGGCCCAGCGCGGCGTGGGCGGCGGGTCCGAGCAGGTCGCGCACGCCGTCGGTGGTGTAGCGGGCGCGGTGCAGCGCGGTACGCAGCGACTCGGCGGCGGCGGGGGAGAGGTGGGGCGTCACGCCCCGATCCAATCCCACGCACCCGACGCCGACCGGTACCGGGGTTGCGGACACCTCGCTCGCGCGAACGGCACTCTCACCCGATGAGCTTGGGTCGAAGTGCCGTTCCCTCGGAGGGAGGGCTCTGAACGCGGCCGCCGGCCGGATGCACCCGTTCTCAGCGCTAGGCTGAGCGGGTGCCTCTGCAGCTGAGCCAGGACGCCGACTCCGATGCGCTGCTCGACCGCGACCCCCTCGCGCTGCTGGTGGGGATGCTGCTCGACCAGCAGATCCCGATGGAACACGCCTTCTGGGCGCCCGCCGAGCTGGCGCGGCGTCTCGGACACGACCGGCTCGACGCCCGTGAGCTGGCGGACCACGACGCCGACGACCTGATCGCGGTGTTCGCCACCCCGCGGGCCCTGCACCGCTACCCGAGGTCGATGGCGGGCCGCGTGCAGGCGCTGTGCGCGGCGCTCGTCGAGCGCTACGACGGCGAGGTCACGCTCGTCTGGTCCGACGTGGCCGACGGGGCCGAGCTGTACTCGCGGCTCGTCGCGCTGCCGGGTTTCGGCAAGCAGAAGGCGCAGATCTTCACGGCGCTGCTGGGCAAGCAGCGCGGCGTCACCCCGGCGGGCTGGCGCGAGGCGGCAGGCTCCTACGGCGACGAGGGCGCGTTCCGCTCGGTGGCCGACGTCGTCGACCCGGGATCGCTGGTCAAGGTGCGGGAGTTCAAGCAGGCGGCCAAGAAGGCCGCGAAGGCCGAGGGCTGACCGGCGTGCACCGGGTTCCCGAGGCGCGCCGGGACGTGCGCGTCATCAATCCCGACCAGGTGTGTGACGCCACCGCGGTGCTGGCGCACGACGACCGGCTGCGCGAGTCCGCGTCCGTACTCGACGCGCTCGGCGACGTCAACCGGCTCGGGATCCTGCTCGCCCTGCGCCACGCCGGTGACCTGTGCGTCTCCGACCTGGCGTTCGCGGTGGGGATGAGCGACAGCGCGGTGTCGCACGCGCTGCGGCTGCTGCGGGCGCACGGCATGGTCACCGCGCACCGCGAGGGGCGGCTGGTGCGCTACCGGTTGGTGGGGGCCCTGACCACCCCGATGCTAGACCTG
>JAKDLE010000583.1 GCA_030453005.1 Pseudonocardia sp.
GGGTGCCCGCACCGACTCGGCAGGCGCCGCGGCGGTGCCGGTGAGCCCACCGGCTCGGACGCCGATGCCCACGTCGGGCCTGCCCGACGACCGCTACCTCAACCGCGAGCTGTCCTGGCTGGACTTCAACGCCCGGGTGCTCGCCCTGGCCGAGGACCCGAGCCAACCGCTGCTGGAGCGCGCCAAGTTCCTGGCGATCTTCGCGAGCAACCTCGACGAGTTCTACATGGTCCGCGTCGCGGGCCTCAAGCGCCGCGACGACACGGGCCTCGCCGTGCGCAGCGCCGACGGCCTGTCCCCCCGCGAGCAGCTGGCGCGCATCGCGACCCGCAGCCAGGCCATCGCGGTGGCGCACGCCCGGGTGTTCCTCGACCACGTCGAGCCGGAGCTGCACGACGAGGGCATCCACATCCTGCGTTGGAAAGACCTGTCCGACGCCCAGCGCCTGCGGCTGTCCGACTACTTCTCCGAGCAGGTCTTCCCGGTCCTCACGCCACTCGCCGTCGACCCGGCTCATCCCTTCCCCTACATCTCGGGCCTCTCGCTGAACCTGGCCGTGACCGTGCGCGACCCGGAGGGCCGCACCGAGCGCTTCGCACGCGTCAAGGTGCCCCCCAACGTGCCCCGCCTGGTCCGGGTGGCCACCGAGGGTGCCGCGGTCACGTTCCTCCCGATCGAGGACCTCATCTCCGCGCATCTCGGCGATCTGTTCAACGGCATGGACGTCACCGAGGTGCACGCGTTCCGGGTCACCCGCAACGCCGACGTCGAGGTGGAGGAGGACCGCGACGAGGACCTGCTCCAGTCGCTGGAGCGCGAGCTCGCGCGACGCCGGTTCGGTCCGCCGGTGCGCCTCGAGGTCACCGACACGATGAGCGAGCACGTGCTGGAGCTGCTGCTGCGCGAGCTCGACGTCGCCCCGGGTGACGTCGTCACCGTGCCCGGCCTGCTCGACCTCACCGCGCTGTGGGCGTTGCACGCCGTCGACCGTCCCGACCTCAAGGACGACCCGTTCGTCCCCGCCACCCACCCGGCCTTCGCCGAGCGCGAGACCCCGCGGAGCATCTTCGCCACGCTGCGCGAGGGCGACGTACTGGTGCACCATCCGTACGACTCGTTCTCCACCTCGGTGCAGCGCTTCGTCGAGCAGGCCGCCGCCGACCCCGGGGTGCTCGCGATCAAGCAGACGCTCTACCGCACCTCGGGCGACTCCCCGATCGTCGACGCCCTGATCGACGCCGCCGCGGCGGGCAAGCAGGTCGTGGCGCTGGTGGAGATCAAGGCACGCTTCGACGAGCAGGCCAACATCGCCTGGGCGCGTGAGCTGGAGAAGGCGGGCGTGCACGTCGTCTACGGGCTCGTCGGGCTCAAGACGCACTGCAAGACGTCGCTGGTCGTGCGCCAGGAGGGGGCGACGATCCGACGCTACTGCCACATCGGCACCGGCAACTACAACCCCAAGACCGCACGGATCTACGAGGACCTGGGCGTGCTGACCGCGGACCCGACGATCGGCGCCGACCTCACCGACCTGTTCAACTCGCTCACCGGCTACTCGCGGCAGACGTCCTACCGCAGCCTGCTCGTCGCGCCCTACGGCGTGCGGCGCGGGATCGTGCGGCGCATCGAGGAGGAGGTCGAGGCGCACCGCGGGGGCGACGCGGCCGCCCGCGTCCGGATCAAGGTCAACTCGCTGGTCGACGAGCAGGTGATCGACGCGCTGTACCGCGCCTCGCAGGCGGGCGCACCGGTCGACGTGGTGGTGCGCGGCATCTGCGCGCTGCGGCCGGGCCGCGTCGGGCTCAGCCAGAACATCGGTGTCCGCTCGATCCTGGGCCGGTTCCTGGAGCACTCCCGGGTGTTCCACTTCGGCTCGGCCGACGAGTACTGGATCGGCAGCGCGGACATGATGCACCGCAACCTCGACCGCCGCGTCGAGGTGCTGCTGCGGGTAACCGATCCGGCACTGGCCGCCCAGCTCGGCGACATGCTCGACGGCTGCCTCGACCCCGCCACCCGCTGCTGGACCCTGCAGGACGACGGCCGCTGGGAACCCTCGCCACCGCTGGACTCCGGCGTCTCCCCCGTCCACGACCACCAGGCGGAGATGATGCTGCGCCACGTCGCGATCACCGAGACCGAGTGACCCCGATCCAGGCGGCGGGAGCCGTCCTCTGGCGACGGACCGACACCTCGGTCGAGGTGGCCCTCATCCACCGCCCCCGCTACGACGACTGGTCGCTGCCCAAGGGCAAGCTCGACGCGGGCGAGACGATGCCGCACGCCGCGGTGCGCGAGATCGCCGAGGAGACCGGCTTCACCGCCCGGCTGCGCGCGCGCCTCGGCGACGTGCACTACGCCGTGCCGGAGGGCCCGAAACGCGTGCGCTACTGGTCGGCGCAGGCCGGTGCCGGCGCGTTCGCCCCGAACGAGGAGTCCGACGAGCTGCGCTGGTGCTCCGCCACCGACGCCGCGGGCCTGCTGTCCTACCGCCGCGACGTCGAGATGCTGCAGCGGTTCGCCGCGGTCGGTGTGCCGGACTCGGTGGTGCTGCTGGTGCGACACGCCAAGGCGGGCAGCCGGAGCCAGTGGGACGGTGTCGACGACCTGCGCCCGCTGTCGAGCACCGGCCGCGAGCAGGTCCGGCACCTGACCGCGCTGCTGTCGCTGTTCGGGCCGGACCGGATCGCCACAGCCCCGCCCGTGCGGTGCCGCGACTCGGTCGCCCCGCTCGCCGCGCGCCTGGGGGTGACGGTGGCCGAGGAACCGCTCCTGGGCGAGGGGGGCTACTGGCGTGACCCGGCTGCGGGTCTCGCGCGGCTGCGGGAGCTGGCCGCGCAGCCGGGAGTCGGTGTGGTGTGCAGCCAGGGTGGCGTCATCCCGGACACCATCGGCGCCCTCGCCGCAGGGGCGGGTCGGGACGTCGGCGTGGACCCCGCCGACGTGCCTGCGCGCAAGGGGGCCACCTGGGTGCTCGGGTTCGTCGCGGGTGCTCTGCGCACCGCG
>JAKDLE010000584.1 GCA_030453005.1 Pseudonocardia sp.
GGGTTGGGGGGGGGGGCGCTGGCTGGGGCGGGGGGGGGGGGGGGGGCTGGGGGGGCTTCCGGTGGCCCCCCCGCCACCCGGTTCCCCCCACGGGACTGCCGCGCCCGGTTCCGCCGCGAGGACCTGGGACCCAGCGGCATGGGTCGGGCCGGGATCGAACGCGACAGCTGCGGAATCCATCCGTCGCTGCTCGCGGCCCGGGCGTCCGGTCAGGTGCGCTGCGGAGCCGCCGGCCCGCCACGCCGATCGACCCGCAGAGGGCGTGCGGTGTACCGGGGAACGGGGTCGACGACGCAGATGCCGTCGTCGGTCCGGATGCGGCACAAGGCCCGCCCGTCACGGTGTGACCACGCGGGCACCGGACCGTCAGCGACCTTCCAGTAACCGGGGGCCTGAACCCGAACTGCCCGACGACAAACCGGGCAGCACAGGTTCTCCACCGGCTGCCAGCGCCGCTCCTCGCGCGCGGACACACCGGAGATCACCACGCGACGAATCGTCACCGCGGCCTCCTCGAACGACAGGGGCACGCATCGTGGCGCTCGCGTGTGGCTGGGCCGTGGTCGAGGCGTGGTCGCACGCGGCCGCGGCGTGACCACGCGACGACCACGCATCCGCAGCACCCCGCTCGGACGCTTCCTCCTCGATGACGAGGGGAGGTGCTCCGATGACGGCAACGGCAGAAGCGTCCCGGGCGTGGGCGACACGCCGCGAGTCGCGGGCGGCGCGGCGGACCCGGTTGTCGGTCGCGGGTGTCGCGGGCGGGGTCGGCGCGACCACCGTCGCGACCGCGATCGGCGCCGCGGACCGCGGCGTGTACGTCGGCCGCGCGGTGGACGTGCTGGTGTGCCGGGCCACCGGCGACTCCCTGATCCGCGCCGGGCGCGCCGCCCAGCTCGTCGCCGCCGCGACCGGCCGCAAGCCGGTACTGGCGATCACCGCAGCCGACGCGTCGGGCCCGAGCCGTCCGGTGACCGCGCGGCTGCGACTCCTGGAGCCACACGCGTCCGCGGTGATCGTGCTGCCGTTCGTCCGCCGCTGGCGCGAGCTCGCCGTACCGCTCGACGAGGTCCGCGGCCTGCTCGCCGTTCCCCGCACCGAGCTGCCCCGCAGCCTGCGCCGCTACGCCGACGCCGCGCACAACCTGCGCGCCGCCCTGGCCGCGCCCCGGGCCCCGCCCCCCCCCCCCCCGCGCCCCCCGCCCCCCGGGGGGGGCCCGCCCCCACCTCGATCCTCAGGAGATCCCCATGAACCTCGCCAGCGTGCCCAACCCCGCACCCGTGGCGCCGCCGGGACTCGGCGAGCTCGCCGGCCAGCTGCTCGGCTGGCTCAAATGGGGTGTGATCGTCGCCGGGGTGCTCGGCATCTTCATCTGCGCGCTGATGCTGATCATCGGGCGGCGCAACCGGTCGGCCACCGCCTACGAGGGGCTCGTCGGGTCGGCGTGGGTGATCGGCGGCCTCGCGCTCGCCTCCGTGGCCGCGCTCCTGGTGGGGGCGTTCCAGATATGAGCCGTCTCCGACACGCACTGGGCCTGGCCGCGGTCCTCGCCGCGACGCTCAGCTGCGCGACCGCACCACCCGCCTCCGAGGTCATGCCGGATCGGGTTGTGCTGGTGGTCGTGCCAGGTGGGATCGCCGCATCGTCACAGCGGCACGGCCCCTTCCACGAGTTCGACGGCCGGGCGAGCGGGTTCAGCCACGACGAGCTGGGCGCCGCGCTCGCCGCGACCCACATCGGACCGCGCATCACCGCAGCCGCCGGAACACCCGTGGTGGAGGCGACGCTGGTCCAGCAGTGCTGGGGCGATATCACCGCCGCCCGAGAACGCCTGGCCACGACGCTGCCCCGCCCGGACACCGCCGCCCGCGACGACCTCATCCCGAGCGCCATCTACTTCCGGGTGATCGCCGGTGACGCCGGTGGCGACCACGTCGTGGTGTCGCTGCTGGCGGACACCGCGCAGTCCCGGGCAATGGGCGGCTACTCCCGCGTGGATGCCGCCCTGCGCTGGGTCGGCGACGACTGGCAACTGCGCGTACCCGTCCGGCGCCCGAACCTGCACCCGGACACAACCGGCTACCAGGTGCTGGGGCCGACATCATGACCGTGTTCGCGCAGCCCGCCCAGGAGTGCGGCACGTTCGACCTGGGCTGCCAGGCCGGGCAGGCCATCGGGTCGGCGTTCCAGGGCATCGTCGCCGAGGTGGCCCGCGGCGCCGCCGAGCTGGTCGTGACCACCGCGACGTGGTGGGTCGAGACCGACAGCATCGATCCCCGCGACCCCGCCGTCGCCGCCGCGCAGGACGCCACCCGCGAACTGATCCTGATCATCCTCGTCGGGTCGGTGCTGGTGCAGTCGATCCGGATCATCCTGTCCCGCAAGGGCGAGCCGCTGGTCATGGTCGCGTTGGGGCTCATCCGCTTCGCGGTGGTGTCCGCGCTCGGTCTCGTCGCCCTGGAGATCGCGTTGCGCGCGGGCGATGCGTTGGCGAGCCAGCTGCTCGACGGCGCCGCGAGCAACTTCGCGCTGCTGATGCAGGACCTGCTCGTCAACGACACCGAGGCCTCCTTCCTGGTGCTGCTGGTGTCGCTGATCGCCGCGGTGCTCTCGCTCGTGCAGTGGGTGCTGATGGCGATGCGCCAGGCCGGGCTGCTGGTGCTGGCCGCGATGCTCCCGCTGGCCGCGTCCGGGTCGCTGACCCGCTCGACGCGGGGCTGGCTGGACAAGCTGCTCGTCTGGCTGATCGCGATGGTCGCCTACAAGCCCGCGGCCGCGTTCATCTACTACATCGGGTTCTCCTACCTGTCGTCGCCGGCCGCCACTCACGCCGGGAACGCCGGCACGATGATCACCGGGATCATGGTGCTGCTGCTCGCGGTGATCGCGATGCCGGTGCTGCTGAAGTTCTTCGCCTGGTCGGGCACCCAGATCAGCGGCGGCAGTGGCGGCGGGTCGGGGTTCCTGGGCGCCGCGGGCGCGGTCGCCATGTCGCAGGGCTAC
>JAKDLE010000585.1 GCA_030453005.1 Pseudonocardia sp.
GTGGTGGAACCCGCTGCGGGGCGTCGTCGCCTCGGCCGTGCTGGTCTGCCTGCTCGGGGCGTTCGCGTTCACCGGTGACGGTGCCGCGGCCCGCACCACCGCCTACGGGGCCGCAGCCGCGGTCGGCACCGACGCCTCCTGCACGCCCGAGTGGGTCCCGGCCTGGCGGGCCGCCGCGCAACCCGCGCCCACCGACCCCGCACTCGCCGGACGGACGCTGCGGATGGTGGTGCCACCGCCGGTCACCGGCTCGCAGGTGCGGGTGCGGCTGTCCAACGCCTACGGCACTACGCCGATGACGGTCGGCACGGTGTCGGTGGGCTGGTCCGACGGCGGGGCGGGGTTGGTGGAGGCCACCATGCGCCCCGTCGCCTTCGCGGGCCGCTCCGGTGTGGAGATCGCACCGGGCGCCGACGTCGTCAGTGACCCGGTGTCGTTGGTGTCCGAGGTCGGGCGCGCGCTCGCCGTCAGCATGTTCCTGCCCGTCGTGCCCGACGTCCTCACCCAGCACGACGTCGCGTTGGAGACCTCCTACATGTCGCGTCCCGGCGACGTCGCGCTCGCGGGCGACGGGAGCGCCTTCGTGACGCCCGTCTGGTCCTGGATGGTGCTGGCAGGCGTCGACGTCCTCGCTCCGCGGCCCGTGAACACCATCGTCACGATCGGCGACTCGATCACCGACGGCGTCGGCAGCGGCGCGGGCGCCGACGAGCGCTGGTCCGACGCGCTGTCGCGGCGCCTCACTGCGGCGGGCGGTGCCGCCACCATGTCGGTGCTGAACGCGGGCATCGCGGCGAACCGTCTGCTCGGCCCGGACCGGTTCGACCCGGACCGGTTCGACCCGGACCGGTTCGACCCGGACCGGTTCGACGCAGACGCACGCGCCGTGCGCGGTGCCACACCGAGCGACCGCTTCGAACGCGACGTCGTCGCGAGCGGTGCGTCCGACGTGGTCCTGCACATCGGCACCAACGACATCGCCGCCGGCCGCTCCGCGGCGGACATCGTGGCCGGGTTGGTCGCCTTCGCCGAGCAGGCCCGCGCCGCCTCCGTCCGGGTGCTGCTCACGACGATCACGCCGTCGACCCACGGCGCCCACGGCACCCAGGCCGCGGTCGCCACCCGCGACGCCGTGAACGCCTGGGTGCTGACGCACGGCCGCGAGCACGCCGACGGGGTGGTCGACTTCGCGGCGGCCGTGGCCGATCCGGCCGACCCGTCCCGTCTCGCCCCCGTTCACGACTCCGGCGACGGCCTGCACCTGTCGGCCGCCGGCTACCGCGCACTGGCCGAGGCCGTGGACCCGGCTCTGCTCACCGGTAGCCCGTGCCTGGCGGATCCGGCGCCCGCCCGCGTCCTGGTCTCCGCCCGCTGAAAGCTCAGCCGACGAGCTCGAACCCGGCCTCGGTGACGGCGGCGGCGATCTCGTCGCGCTCGACGTCGCGGTCGGCCAGCACCGTGACGACCCCGCTGTCGAGGCGGACGTCGACGGCGCTGACCCCGTCGATCTCGGAGAGCCCTTCGGTGACGGACATCACACAATGCCTGCAGGTCAGGCCGGCGACGGTCACGTGTGTGCGGAACGGTGCCTCGACGGCCATCTCCGGGCCTTCCTGACGTCGGTGCCGCCATGGTGACAGACGTCTCCCGCGCCGTCCTCATCGGAGCAGGCGGCGCCGGAGGGTGACGACCCATGGTCACGACGCGGCCGCCCGTCACCCCAGAAGGGGCATGCGGAAGGGCCTCGCTATAGGTAACGTCTCGGTCACGGTCACGGAGGTGGTCGCGGGATCGTGCCGAGGTCGGAGTGCGGGGAGTCGGCCGAGGGGACACCGGACTGCGCCGCCCCCTCAGCCGCGACCGAGCACTGCCAAGCGGGGAGGCGTCAGGGATGACCGGTGGTATCGGAAGCGCACGACGGGACCCGGCCGACGGGGTCACGACGGGAGCGATCCCGAGCCCGCGGACGGCGTCGGACGCCTACCGCGTCTCGGACGACCAGCTCAGCCGGGCCCGGATGGTGGTCGCCCGCAACTCCGCGGGCACCGACGACCTGCGCGAGCTGCTCGACATGCTCGGCCTGATCTCCTCCACACCCGACCTTCCGCCGCCGGTGAGCCGTTGACCAGCGACGATGTGGCAGGCGAACCCCGATGCGGGGGAGGCGAGGGCGCTGTCCTATGCTTGGCGGGCTCCCAACGGACAGTCGTTGAAGGCGAGGACGGCTTCAGCGGTCCAAGTCCCCATCGTCTAGTGGCCTAGGACTCCGCCCTTTCAAGGCGGCAACGCGGGTTCGAATCCCGTTGGGGGTACTGTCACACAGCACGACCGGTTCCACGTCTTCATGTAAGGCCCAGTGGCGCAGTTGGTTAGCGCGTCGCCCTGTCACGGCGAAGGTCGCGGGTTCGAGTCCCGTCTGGGTCGCTTCACCAGGTCCGGCGCCCCACCACGTATCGGTGGGTTCCGGGCCTTCCGGCCAGGTAGCTCAGTTGGTACGAGCGACCGCCTGAAAAGCGGTAGGTCGGCGGTTCGACCCCGCCCCTGGCCACACCTTTCTGACCAGCGGATCCGCTGGCTCATGCGTTGATCCTCTTTCATGTGGTCTCAGTTCCGGTCTCATTCGGGCCCCACAGCAGACCGCCGAGCTGTGCGGCGATGTCCTGCCGGACCTGCCCGGACACGTGCTGGTACCGGACCGTCATGGCCGTGTGGGACCAGCCCAGCCCATGAGATCCATGACCACACGCTGCGGGACGCAGAGGACGAGCAGCAGCAGCTCTCGGAGCAGCTGATCGGCGATCTTGTCGGTCGGGTGGTCGTGGGCGAGTTCGGCGACTTCGTCGACGAGTACATAGACGCGCCGCAGGTGCACCCCGGCGGCGTCGGCTTCGGCGACGTTGCGGACGCCGAGCCGGCGCAGGATCGCGGCGCGCTGCTCGGCCAGCCCCAGCACCCGCCCGCAGGACGCGAGAACCTCCCGCTGTGTGACGGCGACCTC
>JAKDLE010000586.1 GCA_030453005.1 Pseudonocardia sp.
CGAGGAGGCGGTCGACGGGCCAGGTGTTGAGGATGCGATCCGTCGGTACCCCGCTCGCGGCGGCGCGTTCACAGCCGAAGCCGAGCCAGTCGAGCTGGCCGGGGGCGTGCGCGTCGGTGTCGACGGTGAACGTGCACCCGGCCTCGACGGCGAGGCGCAGCAGCCGCTTGGGCGGGTCGAGTCGTTCGGGGCGGGAGTTGACCTCCACGGCGACGTCGTGCTCCGCGCACGCCGCGAACACCGCGTCGGCGTCGAACTCCGACTCGGGACGCTTGCGCTTGCCCGTCACCATCCGGCCGGTGCAGTGGCCCAGCACGTCGACGTGCGGGTTCGCGATCGCCGTGAGCATCCGCTCGGTCATCTCCGTCCGCGGCATCCGCAGCTTCGAGTGCACGCTGGCGACGACGAGGTCGAGCTGGTCGAGCAGGTCCGGGTCCTGGTCGAGCGCGCCGTCGTCGAGGATGTCGACCTCGATGCCGGTGAGCACCCGGAAGTCCGTCAGCTCGGTGTTGAGCTCCGCGACCTGCTCGATCTGAGCGCGCAGGCGCTCCGGCGAGAGCCCGTTGGCGACGGTGAGCCGTGGTGAGTGGTCGGTGACGACGAGGTAGGAGTGCCCGAGCTCGCGTGCGGTGTCCACCATCTCCCGCAGGGGCGAACCGCCGTCGGAGGCGTCGGTGTGGCTGTGGCAGTCGCCGCGCAGCGCCGCCCGCAGGTCGGTCGCGGCCACGCCGAGCGGGGTGCCCTCCGTCGCCTCCAGCCGTCGCAGGTAGACCGGCGCCTCGCCTGACAGCGACTCCGTGACGCACCGCGCCGTCACCTCGCCAACGCCCTTCAACCGCACCAGCTCCCCGGTGGACGCGAGGCGCGCGAGCTCGTCGCGGTCGCGCCTGCCGAGCACGGCGGCGGCGGTGCGGAACGCCCGTACCCGATAGGTCGACTCGTGTGCGCGCTCCAGCAGGAACGCCGCGCGTCGCAGGTCGGCCACGGGGTCGCGCTCGTCGGTCATGTCGGCGATCCTGCCGGCTACCCTCGGAGGCGTGGACGACCGCGGAATCCTCCTCGTCGGGACGGACGCCGCCTCCGTCGCGTTCGCGTTGACGATGCTGAGCAGGCGCTACGTGCGCTACCCGGCGCTGACCGCGACCGACGGGGGTTCGGCCGACCACGAACGCGCGTCCCAGCAGCACCTCGCGGAGCTCCGGTCGTGGGCGCAGGTGGTGGTGGAGTATCGCCGCGGCGCCGCGACCTACGTCTACGACCACGAAAGGCTCACGCGGATCCGGGAGGGCGGACGGCTCCCGGTCGCCGTCACCGACGAGCCGCGTGTCGTCGACGCCCTGCTCCGCGAGTCCGACGACTGGACCGCGGTGCTCATGTGGTGCCCCGACGCCACACGCCCGTCCTCACCGCGGCGCCCGTGGCTGCGCAGGCTCCGCCGGTTCTCGCTCGTCCTGCGCACCGACCGGGTCGCCCCCTCCACCGCCGCCCGAATGATCCACACGGCGGAGCAGATGCACACGGTCACCGATTCCTGAGCCCGGGGTCAGCGGAGCCAGCGGCGGTTGCGGCGCCGCCAGGCCGAGGTCCACAGCTCGGGGAGCGCGCGCTTGATCCGGGCCGCGCGGGCGGTGTCGTGCCCGAGCAGGATTCCGAAGCTGAAGCCGTTCTCGGCCGCCGCGCCCAGCTCGCGCAGGGCCGCTCGGGCGACGACGGTGTCCTGGTGCTCACCCAGCGCCGACTGGAACGCCTTGAGCTGCTTGGTGAAGCGTTTCGCGGGCTTGCCGACCGCGGGACGGGCCACCTCCGTGGCGTAGCGCAGCCGTTTGCCCGCCTTGCGCGCGGAGTGGACCGCGCCGTCCCGTTCGTCCGCGGGCAGGGACCCGTCCACCGCGGTGTCCACCGCACGCTCCAACCGCCGGGCGCTGCGGGCCGCGAGGGCGGACAGCTCCCGGCGGGCCGGGCGGGCGGCGCGCTTCGTCAGCGGCGGGTTCTCGACGAGCGCGTCGAGACCGGAGCGCAGGGCGGTGAAGCGCACGCCGTCGAGCTCGGTGAGGACCGCGGCGCGGGCCTCCGCCTCGGTGCGGGCGAAGTGTCGGGTCGTCTGCGCCTGGACCGGCCCGAGCACCAGCTCCGCGGGCAGGTCGGCGAGCGCGACGGTGATCCGTTCGCGCAGCACCTCCGCGTCGCGGGCCGGGGCGAGGGCGGCCCCGAACGCGCGCAGTCCGTCGACGAGCGGGTCGGTGCGGTCCCGGTCGAGCAGTGGACGGTAGGCCTGCAGCGCGCTGCGCAGCCGCCGCGAGGCCACCCGCAGCTGGTGCACGGCGTCGGGCTCACCGCGACGGACGCGCAGGTCCTCGGCGGCGATCCGGTCGACCTGCGCCGCCAGGTACTCCAGCAGCACGGCGCCCGCGGTGCCCTTCCGGCCCCCCGACGGCCGCCGCGGCGCGGGTGCCGGTCGGAGCAGCCGGTCCAGCTCGGCGTCGGCCGCGGGCGGGGCGGGGCGCAGTCCGTCGTCGACGAGGCGGTCGGTCAGCGCCGTCATCAGCTCGGCGGACGCCGCGAGGGGGCGCAGCGTCGCCTCGGTCCAGGACTGCACCTCGGTGCTGCGCCCGAGCGTCGCCACCGTCACGTGGTCGTGGACGACCTCGACGAGGGCGCGGTCGGCGTCGCCGCGCAGCCGGAACGACGTGCGGGTGGTGCGGATGCGGCCGACCGGGCGGACGACGCGGTCCCGGGCGGCGCCGCGGACGAGCTCGTCGAGCTCACCGGGCAGCGGGGCCGGGTCGGGTCCGCCGGCCGCGAGTGGCATCCGGATCCGCTCGTCCGCGTCACCGTCGGGCAGGTCGAGACGCCACCAGGCCCCGTCGCGCCCGCGGTCCACCGCCAGCGTGATGCCCGCGGTCGCGAGGCGCAGGTCGTCGGTGTCGTAGCGCTCGACCTCCAGGACCTCGAGCGGCGACGGGTCCTCGCGTCGCACCCCGGGAAGGCCCG
>JAKDLE010000587.1 GCA_030453005.1 Pseudonocardia sp.
GCGGGGTGCTCATCGGGCTGGTCGGGGTCACCGTGCTGCCGGTCGTGGCCGGGGCACTGAGCCTCATCCCACTGGCCCTGCTGCCGCTGGCCCTGCGCCGACGCGCTCGGGTGGACGAACTCGCGCGCTGATCTCGCAGGCCGGGCCGCAGACGCCGGGGCTCGGCGCGGCCGAGCGAGGTGTGCACGGTGGCGGTCGGTAGGGTCGTCCCCGTGATCGCCGCGCTCGTGTGGGTCGTCGTGGTGGCCGCGGGGGCGTTGGCCGTGTTCGGCCTCGTCACCACGGCGCTGAACCGGGTGCCGGGGCGGGCGATGCGCCTCGCCGTCGGCGGGGTGGTGGCGCTGCTGGCCGTGCAGGCCGCGGTCGCGGCGGTGCTCGCACTCACCGGCCCGGGCGTGCCGGAGCTCAGCACGTTCCTGATCTACCTGGTGGTGTCGGTGTGCGTGCTGCCGATCGGGTGGCAGTTCGCCACCGCCGAGCCGTCGCGCTGGAGCGGTGCGGTGATCGCCGCAGCGGCCATCGGCACCGCCGTCGCCGTCGTCCGGCTGCAGGGACTGTGGACCGCCGGTGTCTGACCGGCCCGCCACCGCCACCGGCCCCGGCCGGGTGCTGATCGCCGTCTACGCGATCTTCGCGCTGTCCGCCACGGCCCGCGCGGGGGTGCAGATCGCCACCCGCTTCGACGAGGCGCCGGTGCCCTACCTGCTCTCCGCGGTCGCGGGCGTCGTCTACATCCTGGCCACGATCGGGCTGGCCGGGCGCGGGCCCGGGGCGCGCAGGCTCGCGTGGGGGGCGGTCGGGTTCGAGCTGTTCGGGGTGCTGGTCGTCGGGACGCTGAGCGTGTTCGACGCGGCGGCCACAGGGATCGACATGGGTCCGGAGGACACGGTCTGGTCGGCGTTCGGCCGGGGCTACGGCTTCATCCCGCTCGTGCTGCCGCTCGTCGGCCTGTGGTGGCTGCGCCGGACCCGCCCGCGTTAGCGTGACGCCATGCGGATGATCGTGCTCGGCTGCTCGGGAAGCGGTCCAGGGCCGACGTCGCCCGCGTCGGGCTACCTGGTGGAGGCCGGTGACGCCCGTTTCGTGCTCGACCTGGGCAACGGCACCCTCGGGGCACTCGCGCGTCACCTCGACCCGTGGCGGCTCGACGCGGTGGTGTTCTCGCACCTGCACCCCGACCACTGCGCCGACTTCACCGGGCTCGCGGTGCACCGCCGCTACCACCCGCGCCCGCCCGTCGACCCCACGACGCAGCGGTTGGCCGTCTACGCGCCGGCGGCGGCCCCTGAGCGGTTCGCCGCGGCGTACGCCCCGGACGAGGCCGAGCGCGCCGTCACCGACCTCACCGACGTGTTCGACTTCCACCCGATCACCGACGGCGCCTACGCGCGCATCGGGCAGGCCGAGGTGCACGCCGCCGCCGTCGACCACCCGTGTGACGCCTACGCCCTGCGGATCGAGCACGAGGGCGCCACCCTGGTCTACAGCGGCGACACCGGCCCGTGCCACGCGCTCGTGGAGCTCTCACGCGGGGCCGACGTGCTGCTCTGCGAGGCGGGTTGGCCACACGTCACACCCCAGTGGGACGAGCCCCCGCCCGGGGTGCACCTCTCGGGCCGCCAAGCAGGGGAGCACGCCGCCGCGGCGGGCGTCGGCCGGCTGTTGATCACCCACGTGCCCGCCTGGTACGACGGGGAGGAGATGCTGGCCGAGGCGAGGACGGTGTTCGACGGGCCGGTGGAGCTGGTCGTGCCGGACGGCGCCTACCCGATCTGACTCACAGCACGCCCTGCCACACGGCGGTGGCACCCGCGTGCCCGATCCACACCACGAGCCCGGTGACGGCGACCCCGACCGCCGCGGTCGCCCCCGAGCAGCACCAGGAAGAGCACCGCGAGGTGCCGAGCGCGGCCAGCGGCAGCAGCACCACCACGGCGTGGATCACCAGGGGCTGCAGCGGGAGCCCGCCGACGGTGATCACGGGTGCATCCCACACCGCCGACGGTGTGAAGGGCGTGTCGGCGCGCCGCATAAGCTGGCCGCCGTGACCCGAGTAGACGGCAGGACCGACGACGAGCTGCGTCCGGTCAGAATCACCCGTGGCTTCCAGGCGCACCCGGCGGGCTCGGTGCTCGTCGAGTTCGGCGGCACGAAGGTGCTGTGCGCGGCGAGCGTGACCGAGGGCGTGCCGCGCTGGCGCGCCGGTTCCGGGCTCGGCTGGCTCACCGCCGAGTACGCGATGCTGCCCTCGGCCACGCACACCCGCAGCGACCGCGCGTCCGTCAAGGGCCGGGTCGGCGGCCGCACCCACGAGATCAGCAGGCTGGTCGGGCGGTCGCTGCGCGCGTGCATCGACCTCAGGGCGCTGGGCGAGAACACGATCGCCCTGGACTGCGACGTGCTCCAGGCCGACGGCGGCACCCGCACCGCCGCCATCACCGGTGCCTACGTGGCGTTGGCCGACGCCGTCACCTATCTGGGTGCGCACGGGCGGCTCGCCGACCCCAAGCCGATCTCGTGCCAGGTCGCGGCCGTCAGCGTCGGGGTGGTGGACGGGCGCGTGCGCCTGGACCTGCCCTACTCCGAGGACTCCCGCGCCGAGGTGGACACCAACGTCGTCGCCACCGACACCGGCACGCTGATCGAGGTGCAGGGCACGGGTGAGGGCGCCACGTTCACCCGCAGCACCCTCGACGCCATGCTCGACTCCGCGCTGTCGGGCATCGACCGGCTCTGCGCGATCCAGGCCGAGGCGCTCGCGGCGCCGTACCCGGGGGAGCTGCCGGCGTGAGACACCGTGCGAGCCTCGGCGGGGAGGCGCGGTGAGGCTGCTGGTCGCGACGCGGAACCCCGGGAAGCTCGTGGAGCTGCGGCGGATGCTCGTCGGCCTCGACGGGATCGAGGTGGTGGGCCTGACCGACGTCCCCGAGTTCCCCGACGCCCCCGAGACCGGCGCCACGTTCGCGGAGAACGCGCTGG
>JAKDLE010000588.1 GCA_030453005.1 Pseudonocardia sp.
CGGGGTGGGCGCGGGCGGCCCGGATTTCCGAGCGTCGTGATCACTGATCGTCCGGCCGGACAGCTCAGACGTCGACGATGCGGTCGGCGATCTCCGGGGCGACGGCGAGCAGATCGGCACGGTCGGAAGTGATGACCACGGCACCGTGGCTCCTCGCCAGGACGGCCACGTGGACGTCGACCACGTCGGCGTGGCCGGACTCGGCGATCGCGCGACCGATGGATTTCGCGGCGTCGCGATCCAGTGGAGCGGAGCGGCAGCGGTCCGGTTTCAGGCCCATCAGCGCCGCGAGGCGGGCCTGCCTGCCCGACCCGGTGCGCCACGCCTGAGCGACGACCGCCTCGGGCCGGATCAGCCGGGCCCGGCCGTCACGCACCCGGTTCAGCAGGGCGGTCATCATCGGATCCGCGCTCGACGGCGATCAGGGCGCCCGTGTCCAGGACGTAGGTGCGCCCGTCGGCGGTCACGCCGCGTGATCTCCGGACTGCCCTCGTACCCGACGAGCCGCCTCCTCCGCGGCGTCGAGCCGGGCTTCGACAGACTCGTCCGGCTCGCCGGTCTCGGCGATCATGTCGGCGATGAGCAGGTCGAGCGGGTCGAAGTTGCGGAGGTTGTCGACGGCGCGGGTGACGAACGCGGACACCGACTCGAACCGACCTGCCGCCACCTCCTCGCGAATGTAGGCCGCGAGGTCCTCCGGCACGGTGACCGTGCTCTTCGTCGTGGCCATACGGGCGATCGTACCGTCGGTCCTACTCCTCGTCGAGGCCGTAGAGGCGGGCCCAGTTCTCGCGGCTCGTCAGGGTGCTCATCTCGTCGCGGTAGCGCTGGGCCGCCCCCGGTCCCTCGCGCACGAACCGGCGCAGCGTCCGGGCCCCGCGCCTGGCCAGCTCCAGTGCGAGGGCGCGGTCGCGCGCGCGTACGCGGTAGCCCGTCTCGCCCATGTCGGTGACGACGGCACGCTCGAACGTGGACACGTGCCACCAGTGCGCGTCGCCCGCGGGGACGAACCCGGTCGGGTGCGGAGCCCGGTCGGCCACGAGGTAGGCGACGCGCTTGAGCCAGGTGAGCCGCTCGCTGCCGGGGGTGCCCACGTCGCGCACCACCTGCAGCGCACGGAAGTCGTCGGCCGAGTCGGTCATCGGGTGCACGACGGTCTCCGGGTAGGCCGCGCGGATCCGCCGGATCTCCGCCGCGGCCGCGGCCGACCCGTCGTGCAGGATGTCGGGACCGTCGAGGAAGTCCTCGACGGCGGTGAGCAGCGTGACCGCGAGCCCGTAGTGCATCGCGACGACGTACTGGGACAGGAGCTGCGCGAGCCGCCGTGTGATGCGCCTCGTGGAGAAGCCGGTGTGCAGGGCGGCGGTGATCAGGCCGTTGCGGATGTTGAAGTACCGGTGCCACTCGTCCCAGTCCTTCCACCCGAAGTCGGCGTGCCAGACGCCCGCACCGGGCAGGGAAACGGTGGGGAAGCCGTGGGCGCGGGCGCGGTAGCCGAACTCGATGTCGTCCCACTGGAAGAACAGCGGCAGCGGGTAGCCGATCTCCCGCACGATCACCGCCGGGATCAGGCACGACCACCAGCCGTTGTACTCGGTGTCGACGCGCCGTTCCTGGTTGATCGGCAGGGCCCGCTCGTCGAGGCCCAGTAGGTAGGCCTCCTCCAGCGCGCCCTTCACGGGCAGTCCGACGGAGAGGATCTCGGGGTCGGCGTACTCGGCGGAGATGTGCAGGTGGGCGGGGTGGAGTAGATTGAGCATCTGCCCGCCGACGATCGTCGGGTGCGTGGTGCACGCGGCGAACGCGGTGAGCCGGACGAGGATCTCCGGTTCCAGCAGCACGTCGTCGTCCATCAGCAGGACGTCGGAGTCGTCCTCGGGGGCGCCCGCGGTGGCGTCGAACAGGCCGCGGGTGAAGCCGCCCGCGCCGCCCAGGTTGGGCTGGCGGACGTAACGCAGCTGATCGCCGAGCGCGGCGGACACCTCGGCGAACCGCTCGCGGGACTCCAGCGGGTCGGTGCCCTGGTCCACCACCTGCACCGCGCCGACGGTGGCCAGCGCGCGGGGGTCGCCCGCGAGGGCCGCCAAGGTGTTGAGGCAGTCGTCCACGCGGTTGAACGTGCAGATGGCGACGTCGGTGCGCGGCATCGCCGCCGGGGCCGCCACCGTCCACTCCACACCGGACACCGTCAGCTCGCCGGTCTCGGTGCTCAGCTGCACCCAGATGCCGCCGCCGTCGAGGAAGCGGTCGACCGCGGCGGTGAGCGCCACGACCTGCTCGTCGGCCTGCTCGACGTCGTGGCTGGCGACGATGCGCCACACCTTGTTGGTGTCCGACGCCAGCACCCGCACCCGGCCGGTGCCAGACACCGTGAGCCGCACCTCCACCTCGGACACCGCGGTCCAGCGCTGCCAGTAGGTGGCGGAGAACCGGCCGAAGTAGGTGTTGGTGCTGACACGGGTCGCGGGCGCGAGATGCACGCTGTCGCGCCTGCGCCGGGCCGTCCCGGCCTCCACGACCGAGTACAGGTCCTCGGGGACGAGCCCGGACGGCCCGTCGAACAGCCCACGTTGGGGCAGCAGCCGCGCCGGCGCCTGCGGCGGCGGTTCCGCGGAACCGGACGGCGAGGCGTCGGCCGGGGTGTCGGCGTCGGTGTGTGCGCGCAGCATGGGGTGGGCAGGCCTCCAGTCGGGTCAGTGCGAACCGTGAGCATTGTCGCGAACCTCGCGCACCGCGGCGCCGCGGGGGCGTCCGGTCAGCGCACCGAGCCTGCCGTCCCCGGCGGCGGCGCGCCCTGCGGGCCGGGGGTGTACCAGCCCCAGTACGTGGTCGTTCCGGTGATGCGGTCGGGGCTTCCGGCGGAGGGCTCGTAGGGCACGATGCGGCGCAGCTCACCCCAGTCGCGCTCGGGCTCACCGTCGAGGTAGGCGGGCACGGGCACCTCGCGACCGACCAGGTCGAGCCAGGCCAACGGC
>JAKDLE010000041.1 GCA_030453005.1 Pseudonocardia sp.
CGGCGACGGCGCCTTCGGGCAAGGCGGCTCCGGCGACAGCTCCGGGTCGAACGACCCGTACGGCCAGCAGGAGGGCGGCGGCGGCGGTGGTGGAGGCTGGTACGGCGGCGCCGGCGGCGACGCCAACGCCCCGGGGGCCTCCGTCGGGGGCGGCGGTGGCGGCGGCTCGAGCTACGGCGCCCCGTCGGTGGCGGACCCGCCGTTCACCCTGGCGGACGCCGGGCAGCCGGCGTCGGTCACGATCGCTTTCACGCTGTCGACGTCGGCGATCCGGACCAGCAGGATCCGACACGAGCCGTAGTTGCCGACCGCCCGGCGGTCCCGGCCGGCAGGCGGCTTCGTACTCAGGTCACCGCCAACGCCAGCGACGCCCACGCAGCTCGCACCGATACCCGAGCGTCGAGGACCTCGCCGCCCTGCGGCGCCGCGACGGACCCGAGGTGATCGGCTACCGGAGCCAGGCGGTGAACTCGGCGGCGGAGGCCCTCGACGTCCTGCGACCGAGAGATCGGCACGGCGGGTTCGGCGAGCGGCCTGGGGAATCGGGTCGGTGGAAGTACCGAGACCGCGCCCAGGCCGACTCAACATCGTCGTCCTGATGCCGATCCGGCGGGCGAGCCGCGAGTACCGCTGCCCCACCGTCGCCGGCTTCAGGTGCGTCGAGCCGTCCACATCGCGTGAGAACATGAACCCGTCGGCGGGCAGCTCGAAGCCCAGGCCGGCGCACAGGTCCATGTACCGTTGCCGATGCCCGGCCAGCAGCGCCACCGTGTCGGGGTCGAGGGCGGTCCGGCGGTGCTGGTGGTCGAGCACGGCCCAGTTCGGATCCGACCATGCCTTGTTCAGGATGCGGGCCGCCTCGTCGGCGCTGGGCGGCTGTGGCTTGGCCGCCGGCCGCGCCGGGGCCTGGGCGTGCTCGACGGGTTTCATAGAGAGCCGGCGCCAGCCCAGCGCACGGACCGCTGTGAGGGCGGCCGCTGAGGATCACGTGGATCTGCCGGATCATCGACCGCGAGAGCCGATGGCAGTGGCGCGGGCCGCACCGGTGGTCGCAGTTGTGCGGACGCGCAGTCCGGTGTTCGACGAACGGCTGGCGGTTGCTGTGCTCGCGGCAGCGGCGCAGCTCCGCGTAGAAGGAGTCGAACACCGCGGCCCGCAGCGCCCCGACCTTCTGCTTGCCGATCAGCGGCACGATATGGGTCCGCCGCGAGCGTCCGGTACGCCGACAGCGGGCGGGGCTCGACCTCGAGCAGCTCGAAGTGCTCGGTCAGCAGCTGCTCGACCGTCGCCGTGGTGCGCGGGTTGCGCTGCTCGTCGACCTGGACGGCGAGCCGGCGCAGCGCCTTGTCCGCCTCGACGGCCGCGCGGGGCCCGGCGGGGATGATCTCGCGGAGGTAGTGGCGGCGCTTCGTCAGCGGGTCCTGGCCGGTCGGAGACGACGACCCGCAGCGACCCGCTGGGCAGCTGCACGATGCGGCCCTTGGAGCGGGCCCGGCGGCGCGACGCCATGGAGGTCATGGTGCAACGCAAAGCCGGATTCGCACCACGAACCGCACCACGATCACGAGTGTCGGTGCGGATAACTCAAGCGGAGTGTTTCCGCTGGTGAGAAGGGTGGAGCTGAGGGGATTCGAACCCCTGACCCCTTGATTGCCAGGCACTCGCCGGACCGTTTCGCGCTGGCCGTTCTCGGCTGCCGTACTGGTCAGCGGTCCGCGGTCGTCCGGGCTGGTCCGCGCCGCTACGAGTCGGTTGTCACTCAGTTAGTCGCAGGATGACCGGTGACACCGAGCAGTTCGACAGCCTGCCGCCGGGCGAGGGCGCGTTCCTCCCGTGCACGTTCTGGCTGGCCGACCACAATCTGCCCGCGGGCGCGCCGACGAGGGCCGCGCGATCTTCGACCGGCTCCTCGGGTCGCCGCGGGCCGGTTGACCGGGAACTTCCCCCAGGCGCTGGCGCACCTCTCGCTGGTCAACACCGCCCTCGACATCTCCTCCCCGCAGGGCCCGAGCCATCGACGCGCCGGGACCGGGACGAAAGAAGTGACCTGCTCCCTCAACCGTCGGCGTCGAGTGCGATGAGGGCCAGCCCGGTCTCCTGGTCGACCCGTTTGCGCAGGTGCACGGGCGACTCTGTGACGATCACCTCGAGCGTGGGCCACACCACCGCACGCTGGACGTGTCCGCCCACGGTCGACCCGTCGCGCCGCCCCAGCACGGCGTGCGCGTGCAGCGCGGGCTCGCCGTCCTTGGACGCGATGTCGCCCAGCAGCGAGAGCACCTCGACCTGCTCGCCGACCGGGATGTCCAGGTACGTCAAGGCCTCGGGGTCGAAGTAGCCGAGTGTCGCCTCCCTGCAGGCGCCGACCGCGGTCAGCGCGGCGCCGGTGACCCCGTGCTCGCGGGCGAACCGCGTCAGCTCCTCGGTGACCTCGTCGCCCTTGGCCAGCACGACGGCGAACGTGCGTAGGCCGTCGGCATCGTGCAGCAGTCGGCTCTTCATCGTGTTCCTCTCCCGAGTCGGTGGGTGCGGCGAAGTCGGCGGGTGCGGCGGACCAGTGCGGCGACGGCCAGCACGCCCCCGGTCGCTGCCGCGGCGCCCGCGGTCCTCCCGCGCACGGGGTGCGCGCGGCGCTCACCGTTCATGGACGGATCGGGGCGGGGCCGATCGGCGGCACCGGGCCGCAGCGCCTCGGCCAGGTGGATCGCGCGTCGCCCCGTGTCGCCCTGCTCGATCTGGGTGCGGCAGCTGAAGCCGTCGGCCAGCACCAGGGTGTCGGGGTCGGCCTCGCGCACCGCGGGCAGCAGGACCTGCTCGCCGCAGGCCATCGACACCTCGTAGTGCCCGGCCTCGAAGCCGAAGTTCCCGGCCAGCCCACAGCAGCCGGAGTCCAGCCGCTCCGCGTCGATGCCTGCGCGGGCCATCGCCTCCAGGTCGGGGTCGAACGACAGCACCGCGTGCTGGTGGCAGTGCGTCTGGACGATGGCGGTCCGGGCCTGCTGCGCGGGCTGCCACGGCGTCGGCGCATGGTTGAGCAGTGCCTCGGCGAGGGTGACGAACCGGGCGCGCAGCCGCGCGACGTCCTCGTCCTGCGGCATCAGCTCGTGGGCGTCGGAGCGGAACACCGCCGTGCAGGAGGGCTCCAACCCCACCACCAGCGTGCCTGCCTCGATCCACGGGCGCAGCGCCGCGATCGTGGTCCGCAGCGTGCGGCGGGCGATGTCGAGCTGCCCGGTGGAGATCCAGGTCAGCCCGCAGCACAGCGGCTCGGTGGGCACCGCGACGGTGAACCCCGCGTCCTCGAGCACCTCCACAGCGGCGCGGGCGATGTGCGGGTCGAAGTGGTTGCTGAAGGTGTCGGGCCACAGCACCACCGTGTTCGGATCCCCGGGTCGGGGCGTCGGGCGGTCCTGGCGGAGCCACCAGTCCTGGAACGTCTCGGTGGCGAACGCGGGCGCGTCGCGCTGCGGCGCGATCCCGGCGATCCTCTTGCCCACCGCCGCGACGCCCGGGGCGTGCAGCAGCGCGTTCACCGCGCGGGGCGCGAGCCGCGCCAGCCGCGCCCACGTCGGCAGCCAGCCCAGCGCGTAGTGTGCCATCGGACGCAGCCGCCCGGCGTAGTGATGGGCGAGGAACTCCGCCTTGTAGGTGGCCATGTCCACCCCGACCGGGCAGTCGGACTTGCAGCCCTTGCAGGCCAGGCACAGGTCCAGCGCGTCGCGCACCGCCTCGGAGCGGAACCCGTCGCGAATAGGGCCGTCCTCGTGGCCCTCCAGCATCTCGAACAGCAGCCGGGCCCGGCCCCGCGTGGAGTGCTCCTCCTCCCGCGTCACCTGGTACGACGGGCACATCACGCCGCCGCTCGGCTCCGAGCGCCTGCACTGGCCCACCCCGACACAGCGCATGACGGCGGTGGTGAAGCTGCCGTCGTCCTCCGGGTAGCCGAAGTGGGTGTCATACGCCTTCGGCCGCCAGCCCGCCCCCAGCCGCAGGTTCTCGTCCACCCCGTACGGCGCCACCACCTTGCCGGGGTTCATCCGGTTGCCCGGGTCGAACAACGCCTTGAGCTCGCCGAACCCGCGCACCAGCTCCGGCCCGAACATCCGCTCCAGCAGCTCGCCGCGAGCCTGTCCGTCGCCGTGCTCACCCGACAGCGACCCGCCGTAGGAGACGACCAGGTCGGCGGCGCGTTCGAGGAACCGCCGGAACTCCGCGACACCGGTGGCGCTCTTGAGCCGGAACGGGATCCGGGTGTGCACACAGCCCTGCCCGAAGTGCCCGTAGAGCGAGGGTCGGTCGAGGTCGAACTCGTCGAACAGCCCGCGCAGGTCGCGCAGGTAGGCGCCGAGGCGCGCGGGCGGCACCGCCGAGTCCTCCCAGCCCTCCCATGTCTCGGTGGTGAGTACCGGCCGGGCCGTGACGCCGAGGCCGGACTCGCGGGCCTCGAGCATCTTGTTCTCGCGCTCCGGGTCGTCGGTGAGCACGACGTCGGCGTCGTCGGCGCTCTTGCCCAGCGCGTCGAGCAGCCGCGCAGCCCGCTCGTCGGGCTCGTCCGGCTCGTCCCCCCCGAACTGGATCAGCAACCAGGCCTCCCCGGCGGGCATCAGCCGGAGCGACTCGGGGTGGACCCCCTGGTTGCGCATCAGCTCCGCCATGCGCGCATCCATCGCCTCCAGCTGGACGGGGGAGACGTCGCAGGCCGCGAGGATCTCGGGCACCGCGTCGGCGGCGGCGATGATGTCGGGGTAGCCGAGCACCAGCATCGCGGTGTGGTCCAGCACCGGCACCAGGTCCAGCTCCGCGTGCAGCACCGTGACCAGCGTGCCCTCGGTACCCACCAGCAGCTGCGCGACGTCGAAGCCGTGCTCGGGCAGCAGCGCGTCGAGGTTGTAGCCCGACACCCGCCGCGGGATGTCCGGGAACCGCTCCCGGACCAGCTCGCCGTAGCGGTCGCGCAGGTCCCGCAGCCCCCGGTAGAGCTGGGCGCGGTCCCCGGCCCCGCGGGTGATCGCGTCGAGCTCGTCGTCGCCGGTCGGCCCGACCCAGCAGCGCAGGCCGCCGTAGCCGAGGACCTCGAGGCGGCGCACGTTGTCGGCTGTCTTGCCGTAGGCCTGCGCCGTCGCCCCGCAGGAGTTGTTGCCGATCATGCCGCCGAGTGTGCAGTGGTCGTGGGTGGCCGGTTTGGGACCGAACTTGAGCCCGGGGGGGGCGAGGTGGGCGTTGTGTTCGTCGAGCAGGTTCCCGGGGTCTACCACGCATGTCCTGGCCTCAGGATCCACCGAGACCAGTCGGTTGCAGTACTTCGTCCAGTCGATCACCACCGCGGTGTTCGTGCACTGGCCGCCCAGGCTCGTGCCACCCCCGCGCGACAGCACCGGCGCCCCGTGCTCGCGGCACACCGCCACGGCCTCGGCCGCGGCCTCCACGCTGCGCGGGACCACCACCGCGATCGGTACCTGCCGGTAGTTCGAGCCGTCCGTCGCGTACGCGCCCCGCGACCCGGCGTCGAACCGCACCTCCCCCCGCACCCTGGCCCGCAGGTCGGCCTCCAGCGCCGCCACATCGACATCGGGCGCCGGGCTCGGCGGTCGCAGCTCCACGTCGGTCATCGCGCACATCCTTCCGTCGTCATCGGTCCGCCTGCCGGTAGCGCTCTGCGACGTCCCGGCGCAGGGTCAGCCCGTTCCCGGCGGCCGTGGGGTCCGGCCGGACCCTGCCGCCGGTCGGGTCGAGGGTGCCGTCGAAGAACATCTGCTCGATGCGCACCTGCGCAGTGCGCGGAGAGCTCCAGGTGATGCGCGGCGGCGACGGCGGCGACGCGCAGCCATTCGGTGATCCCGCCGCACCGGGTGGCGTCGGCCTGCACGCAGTCGACCGCGCCTGCCTCGCGCATCGGCGGAAGTAGGTCAGGTCGCCCCCGTACTCCCCGGCCGTCACGTCCGGTCGGACGGCGTCACGCACCGCGCGCAACCCGGTGAGGTCGTCGGAGGACACCGGCTCCTCGAACCAGCGGACGTCGCAGTCGCCTGCGGCGTCCATGATCCGGACGGCCTGCTTGCGTCCGTAGCCGCCGTTCGCGTCCACGAAGAGCTCGACGTCCGATCCGATCAGCGACGGTGGATCCAGCCATCGGCACCTCCTGAAGCGTCTCCCGCGGGCAGCGCACCCACTCGCGTTCCCGGTCGCATACCCGCAACCGTTGCGGGTATGCGTAGCGGTGAGCCGGTCGCACCCCAACCCCGCCGCCCGCCTGCTGTACCTGCTGGCGGGCGGCGTCCTGCTCCTCGCGGGCGTCGCGCTGCTCGTGCTCCCCGGGCCCGGACTGTTGCTGGTGCTCGGCGGGCTGCTGGTGCTCAGCCACGGGTTTCCGGCGCTCCGCCGGGGCCTCGTGCCGACGCTGCCGCTCGGCGACTGGGCCACCGGATCGAGCCTGATCCTGTCCGGGCTGGTCCTGCTCGGGCTGCTGGTGTTCAGCTACCGGCGGGTGCGACGACTGCGGTTGCGCAACGGAACCGACGGGTAGGGAGCCGACATGTGTCAGCTCAGGGTCTCCCGGATGCGGGAGACCGTCCGGACGAGCCCGTCGGGGCCCTCGCCGCGCGCGGCCGCGGTCTGCACCGCCACCAGGGCCCGTTCCGCGGCGCTGGGTAGCGAGCCGAGCAGCGCCCGGTCGCGCTGGTGCACGGCGAGCTCCGCCTCCGGGGCGCCGGATCCGTGCCCGCCGAGTACCGCCTCTCGGCGGCGTCGTACCTCGCGTTGCGCCGCGTCGCCATCCCTGCTCATGTGACCTCCAGGAGAACCCGATGCCTGCCCACTACCCGCCGTTCGTGATCATCACGCACCTGCTGAACATCCTGTTCCTGCTGATGCTCGCCCGGTCCGGGCTGGAGGTGCTCTCCGCCCATCCCAAGCTCTACTGGAGCGACGACTGCCCGCCCGGGAGGCAGTGGGCGCGGTTCTCGCGCACGGAGTTCGGGGCCGACTCGCGGCGGCCATGGACATCGCAGGACGAGGAGGAGTCCTGGAACCCCGTGATCGCGCTGCCCGGTCGGAAGAACCTGGGGCTGGGCAGGCATTGGCACTTCCTCACCCTGCAGTTCTGGATCGCCACCGGCGTGGTCTACGTGGTGTTGATGTTCGTCAGCGGCTACTGGGTCTACCTGGTGCCCACGTCGTGGTCGGTGGTGCCGCAGGCGATCCGCGACGTCGGCACCTATCTGCACTTCACCCTGCCCGAGCCGCTGCCCGGCGAGCCGTTCAACGCCGCGCAGAAGCTGGCCTACTTCTCGGTGGTGTTCCTGCTGGCGCCGTTGCAGATCGCCACCGGCGCCGCGATGTCCCCGGCCGTGATCGGCCGCTTCCCCTGGTACGCGAAGATCTTCGGCGGGAAGCAGGGCGCCCGGAGCCTGCACTTCATCGGCCTGGTGTCGTTCACCGGGTTCATCGTCGTGCACACCGCCATGGTGATCATCCACGGGCTGCCGGTCGAGCTGGCGAAGATCCTGCTCGGCGGTGAGGACGCCGACCACTCCCTCGCCGTCATCGTCGGCACGCTCGCCCTGATCGCGATCATCGTGCTGCAGGTGGTGTTCACGGTGGTGTCCCTGCGCAACCCGCGGCTGACCGAGCGGGTCACCGGTGCGGTGTCCGGGCCGCTGCAGCGCGTGCTCTCCCGCGCCCTGCCCTCACGTCAGCGCTACCGCCGCGAGGACATCTCCCCCTACCACCGCGTCAACGGCTACCCGCCCACCTCGACCGAGTACCGGGAGATGGCCCGCGACGGGTTCGCCGACTACCGGCTCGCGGTCGGCGGGCTGGTGGAGCGGCCCACGGCGCTGTCCCTGCCGGAGCTGCGGGCGCTGGGCACCCAGACGCAGATCGTCAACCACAACTGCATCCAGGGCTGGAACGCGGTCGCGGAGTGGTCGGGGGTGCCGCTGGCCCGCCTGCTCGACCGCGTCCGCCCGCTGCCCGGCGCGCGCTACGTCGTGTTCTACGCCCTCGACGACAAGGGGCTCACCGACGGCCGCGGGGGCCGCTACGGCTTCTACTACCAGGCGACGGCGCTGCACCTGGCCCGGCAGCCGCAGTCGCTGCTGGCCCTGGACATGAACGGCGGACCGCTCCCGGCGGAGCACGGGGCCCCGGTGCGGGTACGGCTGGAGAACCAGCTCGGTTTCACGATGGTCAAGTGGGTGGCGGCGATCGAGCTGGTGGAGAGCACCGAGGGCATCGGGATGGGCCACGGCGGCTTCCGCGAGGACCAGCAGTACTACGCCAACCACGTCGGCATCTGACGTCGTCGGTTGCGAATGTGCGACGGATGGTGTGGGGCAAGCGGGTCGGGGTAGCCCGGCTCCATATGCGGTACGGAGGACTGGGGAAGGGCAGGTAACCGTCATGACCACGACCATGACCAACGGGCACGGCAGCGATGGCGACACGTCGGAGCACACCTACTGGCGGGAGCACACGACCATCTCGCTGCAGCCGCTGGCTGCGCCGTCCATCCTCGGGTTGTACGGGTTCGCCGCGGCGACCTTCATCGTCGCGGCCAACCTGGCGGGCTGGTACGGCGACGCCACCACGACGCCGCTGATCCTGTTCCCGTTCGCGCTGGCGTTCGGCGGGATCGCCCAGTTCCTGGCGGGCATGTGGGCCTACCGGGCCCGCGACGGGCTGGCCACCGCGATGCACGGTGCCTGGGGCTCGTTCTGGATCGCCTACGGCATCTACCACCTGCTGGTCGCACTGGCGGTCCTCCCTGGCCCGGTGAACGACCCGGTCGCGGCCGCCAGCTTCGGCTTCTGGTTCGTCGCGCTCGCCGCGATCACCCTGGTGGGCGCCGTCGCCGCGACCGCCGAGAACCTCGGACTCGCGTCGGTGCTGGCCACGCTGGCCGCGGGGGCCGCACTGCTCGCCATCGGGCTGATCGGCGGGTTGTCCCTCGTCGAGACGATCGGGGCCTACGTGCTGATCGTGTCCGCGATCCTGGCCTGGTACGTCGCGAGCGCGATGATGCTGGAGAGCACGTTCAAGCGCGTGGTGCTGCCGGTCGGCAAGCGGGGCGCGCCGCAGAAGCCCGGGGCGACGCCGCGCCATCCGATCCAGTACGAGGCGGGCGAGCCGGGCGTCAAGATCGGCCAGTAGGCACACGGACCGTCAGGGTCGGCGATCTGGCAACCGTTGCGGTACACCTGCGGTGGCCGCGGAGGAACGAACGTACCGGAGGAGAGCGCGATGAGCGTTCGCACATGGATCGAAGGCTGGCCCGCATACCGGCAGATGACGACGGGCGACCCGCTCGGGCGTGGAGCGGCGGCGAAGTCCGACCGCAGCCGGAACCTGGGGTTCCGCACCGCCGACGACCGCGTCGTCAAGTCGATCTGCCCGTACTGCGCGGTGGGCTGCGGGCAGGACGTCCACGTCGCCGACGGGAAGATCACCCAGATCGAGGGCGACTACGACTCCCCGGTCTCCCGCGGCAGGCTGTGTCCCAAGGGTTCGGCGTCGAAGCAGCTGGTCACCTCGTCCTCACGCCAGACGAAGGTGCGGTACCGCCGCCCGCACGCCACCGAGTGGGAGGACCTCGACCTCGACACCGCGTTGGACATGATCTCGGACCGGGTCCTCGACACCCGCCGCCGCACCTGGCAGGACACCGACGAGAACGGTGTGGTCCTGCGCCGCACGCTCGGCTTCGCGAGCCTGGGCGGGGCGACGCTGGACAACGAGGAGAACTACCTGATGAAGAAGCTCTACACCGCCCTCGGCGCTGTGGAGATCGAGAACCAGGCCCGTATTTGACACTCCTCCACCGTCCCCAGTCTGGGGACCAGCTTCGGCCGCGGCGGCGCCACCACGTTCCAGCAGGACCTGCAGAACGCCGACTGCATCATCATCCAGGGTTCCAACATGGCCGAGTGCCATCCGGTGGGGTTCCAGTGGGTGATGGAAGCCAAGAACCGCGGTGCGACGATCATCCACGTCGACCCGCGCTTCACCCGGACCAGCGCACTCGCCGACATCCACGTGCCGCTGCGGGCGGGCAGCGACATCGCGTTCCTCGGTGGCCTCATCCATCACGTGCTCGACGACGATAAGTGGTTCCGCGACTACGTCGTCGCCTACACGAACGCCTCCACGATCCTGCGTGAGGACTTCCGCGACACCGAGGACCTCGACGGGCTGTTCTCCGGTTTCGACGCCGAGGGCCGCCACTACGACCCGTCGACCTGGCAGTACGAGGGCGCCGATGTCGCGGCGGCCGCCGGGCAGCGCGACCAGTGGTCGACGATGCAGACGGACGAGCAGGCGGCGAGCCGGTCGGGGTCGGAGCGGCGCAGTGCCGAGAGCGGGCAGCACGAGCAGGCGGGCGGTGGCGGCGGCACGTTCCACGGCACTCCGGAGCGCGACGACACCCTGGAGCACCCCCGCTGCGTGTTCCAGGTGCTCAAGCGGCATTTCGCGCGGTACACCCCCGACAAGGTCGCCGAGATCTGTGGGATCAGCGAACGGGAGTTCCGGCGCGTCGCCGACGCGCTGACCGCCAACTCCGGGCGCGAGCGGACCAGCGCGTTCGTCTACGCGGTCGGCTGGACCCACCACACCGTGGGCGTGCAGTACATCCGCACCGCGGCGATCCTCCAGCAGCTGCTGGGCAACATCGGCCGCCCGGGTGGCGGGATCATGGCGCTGCGCGGGCACGCCTCGATCCAGGGGTCGACCGACATCCCCACGCTGTTCAACATCCTGCCGGGCTACCTGCCGATGCCGCACGCCCACGAGCATCTCGACCTGGCGGGCTACGTCTCCTCCGCCGCGGGCACCAAGGGCTACTGGGGCAACATGGACACCTACACGGTGAGCCTGCTCAAGGCCTGGTGGGGCGACGCGGCCACGGCCGACAACGACTGGTGCTTCGACTACCTGCCGCGGCTGACGAAGGGCCACTCGAACTACGACACCGTGGCCAAGCAGCTCGCCGGGGGCAGCGAGGGCTACTTCGTGGTCGGGGAGAACCCGGCCGTCGGCACGGCGAACTCCCGGATGAACCGGATGGCGCTGGCCAACCTGAAGTGGCTGGTCGTCCGGGACTTCCAGATGATCGAGAGCGCCACGTTCTGGAAGGACGGGCCGGAGATCTCCTCCGGCGAGCTCGTCACCGAGGACATCGGGACCGAGATCTTCTTCCTGCCCGCCGCCGCACACACCGAGAATGACGGCAGCTTCACCAACACCCAGCGGATGCTGCAGTGGCACCACAAGGCCGTCGACCCGGTCGGCGACCAGCGCAGCGAGCTGTGGTTCTACTACCACCTCGGGCGGATCATCCGGGAGAAGCTGGCCGGCTCGACGGCCGCGATGGACCGGCCGGTGCTCGACCTGACCTGGGACTACCCCACGGCGTCGTCCCCCGCCCG